>PFKD01000396.1:7990-14053 GCA_002784125.1 Flexibacter sp. CG_4_10_14_3_um_filter_32_15 | reverse complement strand
CAAAAGCTACAGAGTAGCGTAACTTTATTATTAATTTCAAATTACAAGGTTTAGCTACTCTGTAGCTCTAATAAAGTCCATTTTTGAGGTTCTACAAAGGTTACGTTGCGCTGCAACTGAAAATCAAATACTTAAAAATGTCACTCATGTTGATACTTCATTCTAAAAAAAGATATTAAATTCAATTTCAATGAAAAAACGTTATCCTCGTACACTTTCTTCTGGTGCAAATAATACAGTTATTGCGATTTCTGAAACCGAAGTAGGAAAAATTTTTAGTCGAGATACTCGTTCAGATATTGGTTCGGAAGCTCAAAAAATGAAATTTGCGAATGCTATAAATGACTTGGTTGTGAAATTTGTACGACTAGATGAATTCAATGAAGAAACTGAAATTTTGGTAATGGAGCGAGTTTATCCAATGGATTTAAAGACGACAAAACCAAAATTACAGTTTTACAATACGATAACTACACTTTTATAGGATAGTTTGCCGTAAGTACTTCTACTTTTTTACGAGTGTTATTTACCATACTCATAGCCTTCTCAATTTTGATTTGATACCAACCATTGCGTTTGGTAAACTCATCAAGAATATCACTTGGATAGCTACTCAAAAGGAACTTTCCTTTTATAGCTTCACAACTAGATAAAAGCTCTTTATAATGCTCTTCTGTATATCCAGCGTAATGTCCTTGAGCAGAATTAATATAGGGTGGATCAAGATAGAAAAAACTATCTTCAGAATCGTAACGCTTTATCACAAAACAAGCGTCATTACTCTCAACAGTAACCGTATTCATTCTATCTAATAGAAAATCAGTGTTTTCAAACAATAATCTCTTGTTGTGGACTTTGTTCGCACAAGAGTTTTTTGTTTTGCGTTGGAATGCAAACCCTGCCCCTGGAATGCTTCCATAACTTTGATTACAAAGTGTCCAAACTGCCCAAGCCCTTTCTAACTTAGAATAAACCATTGGTGTATTATAAATCAGTTTGGCTTCACGATAAGCATTTTGAGAGTGTAAAGTAATAGAAACTTTATCTCTTAATGCTTGAAAATCTGTTTTTACAACCTCATAGAAGTTGGAAATAAGATTATTCTTATCATTTATGATTTCAATTTTTGAAGGGGACTTTGCCCAAAACACCGCCCCGCCACCCACAAATGCTTCACAATAGAGAGTATGACTGGGAATGTTTGGTAAGATGTATTTTAACATCTGATTTTTACCTCCGTAATAGCCAAATGGATACCTTTTGTGTCGTTTTGGCTTTTCGCTTTCTAACATAGTAATAAAAAAATAAGATAGGATTATGTATAATAGGCATACATAAAACTATCTTATAGAGTTTCGTAAAGAAAGTGAATTAAAATAAATTATAGTTTATGGATAAAAATTACCAAAATTTTTATTTCCTACACTTGTTATTGTGTAGTTGTTAGGGCTTGTATCTGTTAAATTTTGCCCTGTGTTTTTATTAAAGTCAATATTTAATAAAAAATTATTAGGGTTGTTTGCTGTTTGATAGCCTAGTGCTGCATCTCTTGCGATTTCAGCATCTGACTGAGCGTAATTGACTATTGAGAATTCAGATATATTTGCAACTAAGTTAGTCGTACCAAAACCTGCACGACCTATATAAAAAGGTTCAGTGCCTGAAGTTTGGATTCCTTGTATTTCATTTTTAAAAAAAGTTAATACTGCAGGTATTCCATTGACAAATAGTTCTGTTTCAAATTCGTCACATCTCAATGAGAAGTTATTTCTTTTTGCGTGATTTATACCTATCCATCCATAATATAAGTCTTGTACGTTTTGCGAACCTCCTGCAAAACGTATAAAATTTATTCCGTTTGGAACGACTACAATTGCCCACTCGTTTGTTTTTCTTGTGGGATAATTAAAAGCTAAATAACGTATGCCCTGAACGTTATTTAGTTGAAAAAAAACAGTATATGACTTATCTAGCCATAACTTAGTTTGGTCAAATGCTACGATTGTATCATATCCATCATTATTATATATCTTAGCCTTTGTTATATCTCTATGCTTCCAATCATTCCCAAAAGAACCATCTCCAATAATATCTTCTAAAAAACCTGCCATATAAGTAAAATTTAATTTTGATAAGAAATTGAAAAAATAGTATTGTCTTGTTCATTCGTTCCTTGATAACGAGCGTTTACTAAAACAATACAATCACCTGTATGTGCATTTATAGCATCATTAAGCTGTGATAAAGTCAAATTTGCACGTATAGGAATGTCAGCAGATGACGTAATCAATGAATACGTATATAAACTTATAGGGCTGTTCTGACTTTGAACAGCGTCTAAATTATACTTAGATTCCCCACTCATCGCAATTAATACAAATTGCGAAAATTGAGGAAAATTATAATACGTACAACCAACTGTAATGTAAAATGAAGGTGTATCATATTCCATCAAAAGCGTACTATGCTGATGTATTTGACTATATCCTGTACACTCAAAATAGATAGTAAAACCTTCACTAACCTCAAAATCGGTAAGAATATCTATCTCTTGTTGTATTTGTGCTTCTGAAAGTGTTGGGTATATATCCCAATCACTTCCACCGATTGCATCATTAGGAAGTGGTGCAAATTTCAAAGTAAATCCAGAACACCAATTAAATACATTTTTTACAGAGAAATTCTGAATTCTCTCTGTAAAACCTTTTTGAGTTTGATTAAACAAACCTTGAAAATGTATTGACTGCTGTTTGAAATTTTCATTTGAAACCCAGTCTGTTGTTTCTCCACAAGACCTTGCACGTACTCTATAATAATAGCGTTCGCATTGCGTAAGACCTGTATTTGAATAAGCCGTTACATTCCCATTCAAAGTCGTATTAACCACTAAAACAGAAAAATCAGCAGTTGTGCTTAATTGATAGTCAAATTCATCTGCACCTCCAGCAATGCTCCAATTCGCAGTAAAGCTCGTTGCTGTTATATTCGTTTCTGGCAATAAATCAACCTGCACTTGAGCCAAAGCAACGTCATCTTGTACATACAATTTCTGAACAAATCCATCAACTTTACGCAAAGTAACGTATAGACTATGAAGTACATATCTATCTTGATGACCAATTTCCATTCCTTTATCAAATACTTTGTAGTATTCACCTACAAAGTAACCATTCACACGCTCTTCAATATGTAAATTTTTTGAATGTATCGCATACATCAAAATCCTAGAAAGGAAAACAGGAACGTGTTCACTTTGTAACAAAACGGTTTCTTGCCAAGCCGTGAGCTGCTCCAAAAATCTACCATTACTAGATTCATAACCTACCTTTTCTGTAGGAAATGAAACCTCTATCAATTCGGCTGGTAAATACAAAACGTGTTCAAAACACTTTTGATAATTACCGAATAAATCGTGTTGATTATTGTTGCTGTACGTGAGTTTTAAAAGAGGTGTAGAAGGCTTGTAAAGTCGTTCTGACTGAGCATAATGAGTACCATCAGTTGCTCTCAAAAAACAACCTTTTGCTATTGTTGGAAAATCTACATTCCATTCAATGACTGCATTATAAATATTTTCGCCATTTTGTGTACTATCCAAATTCATAACCACAACGCCAATTTGAGTACCAGCAGCATTATGAACCGTAACGGTTGGTAATGTTGCTGCTTGAATTTGTAAAGTGCTTACATCATCAAAATCAACAGGCTGATGATAACATTTTTCATTAGCCTGTGAAGGTAGATAGTCTTTTTGAAAAGGCAAATCTTCTCTTTTGCTTGGGTTTGGAAGCCAAGCATTGGTAGTAGGATAAAACCGAATTGGATTTGAAGGTGCGATTACCATGTGTTTATTTTTTTAAGATGGATAAGGGATATTAGAACCTTTTGAAACTCCAAATTCTACCCAAGATGAACCACTTGATAAATTTCTAAATCTACCATATATAGGAACTCCATTTTGATTTGATGAAAACTCTGGCTTCGCAGAGAAACTTTGATTAGTAGTTCCTACTGCGATAGGTTCAATTTGGTCATCAAACCAAGCTCCGTTTACATAGTATTGAAATTGTAATTGATTTCCTTCTGAAATTTGCAATATAACATCTGAAGGGAATACAACAGACGCTTGAGATACTCTTCCTTGATCAATATTATTAATAGTAAGATTACCATTGCTCATTGTCATTTCAAATGATACTGGTGGATCTACTGGCAAAGGAGCTGGTGGAGTTACTTCTTGACTAGTTAATAATAAAATGAAATCAGCTTCCATTTTATCTCTATTCCTTTTCATTTTTACGGACTCTATGAATCCATAAACGAAATTACTCTCATCAACTGCCACTCCAATTTTCTTGTATTTATTTGGAATATTATCAGTATCTCTTTTTCTCAAATCTAAATATTCAAGTAAAGAAATAGGTGCAGTAAACTTTATACGATAAGGCAAAAATAAAGGCTTCTTTGCATAGGTACGAATACCTATTTGAGGCTCTAAATCTTCTTTTACAGGATTTGTTAAAATATCATCTCCCAAACCAGAACTTAATTGAGAGTTTAATTTATAATTGCCCTCCCCTTCTCTAAACTGCATAACCTGTGTATCATTTGCTTTTACAGTCCAGTACGGTGTAGTAGCATTAACCGATTCTCCAGTCAATAAATTCGTATGTCTAAGAAAATTACGAGTAGGAGAATAGCGAACATTATATAAAGTAGAAGGAGATAAAACATTCTCTACTAAACTACAATTTTCGTTTTTTTCTGGAATCAATCGATCTACAAACATTATAATTTGGCTATTCGCCTCTATTTGAGTAGAAGTGTTGATAGGCAAAGCATAGTTCAATTCTATTTTATAGACACCATCAATAAAGATAATCTCAACCACTTGATAAGAGCCATCCAAAAAACCAGTATTTTGTATAATAACACTTGAATAAGTTAGATTATCAAAAGCGCCACTAATAATCAAATAATTATTTCCTTCGTCTAAATCTACACCGACAATCCTTTGAATTTCTTTATCTGAAAGAGCAATCAAAAAATTGTCGTCATCATATTCTGAACTGGTAGTAGCAGTTTTATCAAACTGCTTTCTACGAGTAACCTCAATGGCATATCCACTCATTATATACTTACTTATTTTACTATAAGTATTAGAAGTAGTTTTATTATCATTTGAACGTGAATGTTTTGTCAAAAACTCATCTAAACTATTAAATGCTTCGTTTTCGTATTTCTCAAAACCATAAGAATAAGCATTGTATCTCAAGTCTTCAGCTACATCAATATCAATGTCTTTGATATTTTTAAACTCTTTCCAAACCTTGTCTTGGTAAAAATTTTCTACTTCCTCAATAACAAAATAGTCTTCGTCAGAAATACGCTCTACTCCCATTCCTACATTCAAGATTGCATTTAAAGTCCTCCATAAATCTTCAAAAGATACGGTTGCATTTTTACCTTGTTTAAAATTACGAATCCATAAACCACTCGTTAATGCTAACCAAGAGCCTTGCCCTCTTTGAGGATAAGATCGTGGTTGAGAATCCCTTCTACCAAAAAACTTGGAAAGTAATATTCTTTTTATAGAAACTGCATTTTCTAGAGTCTTATTGAGAGCCTCATAAATCATAAAAGCACTAGCTTCACTTGCTGGAAAGGTAGAAACCTGCTCAATTTTTACATCCATTTCCATTTTTGTTGTGCTATCAAAACCACTACCACTAAACACAACATTTTCAAGCATCCAAACAGGCTCTCCTTCTAGTAAATTATATTCTACATAAAAATTAAAATCATTATTAATAGTTTCGCTTACTCCAGAACTAAAAGTAAGTACTCCAAAATCATCGCTAAGAATTGCTGTTGGTGGAGAGCCAAAATCTGTGCGAATTACATTAATTTTATAAGTACCTGTGCCACTTGTATTTGTATATGTAGATTCTACACTACCATTTATATAAAATCTATATTTTGCTGCACGTGGTGCAATAAAAATATAATCTAAATTGAAAGGATTATTATCTAAATCTTAGGGTAAACGCACGAAAAAAAAAT
>PFKD01000396.1:0-7965 GCA_002784125.1 Flexibacter sp. CG_4_10_14_3_um_filter_32_15 | reverse complement strand
TTTTAACTTTGTAAATTGAATTTACTCTGATAATTAAAGTCTGTTTAAACACACTGAAAGCAGTATAAAAAGTTTCGTGCGTTTACCCTATCTAAATCTAATATTACAGATTGCAACCCTTCATTCTCATCATATTGTAAATTTAGATAAGGAAATGAGTAATAAGTATCAATACTAGAGAAAGAAATAATTATTATATGTTTAGCATCAAAAATAGTATTAATAAATATCTCTCTACTATGTAAAGGCAAAGTAAACGGCTGCAAATCCGACAAATCTCTATTATCTAAAGATTTTGTTTTTGTAAGTTCAAATTTATCTTTTGAACGACGATTAAGCAAAGTAGCTAATCCATTATCTTCACAGGGTGCTTCATAAGTCAAAAATTTACCTTTATCTCCAGCAGCACTTGGATAATTACGAACTAATTTTTTCCATTCTCCACGAGCCAAATTTACCTTTCCTTCAAAGAAATTTTGCCAGTTACCGTATTCATCAATCGCCTCAACGATAATCTTTAAATCAGCTTCCAATCCGAATTTAGCCAAAACTTCGTGGATAAACTCTTGAAAGATACCGACAAAACCCAAACGCTCACTTCTTTCATAAAAAACACCATGATATTCTTTTGAACGAACAATCTCAACTGATGCGTCCTCCCAATTTGAAGGATCATAAGTTGATGTTTTTTCGCCCAAAATAGGGTGTTTTAATGTATAGCGATATAATCTATCTTGTTTTGCCATTATCTATTTTCACTGTTTAAAATGATTGTAGTTTGCATTCCTTTCTTTACACTTCTTTGAAGTCCTTTTTCTGTTAATTGTGTATTATAAACCGTTTGGTTTGCAAGTCCATCAGTAACGGCTTCTTTTAAAGCTGACCTCAAAAACTCATTATCAATACCTCCACCTCCACCAGCTCCACGAAGTGCAAAAGCAAGATTTACCATTTCTACAACTTCATTATTACTAATTCCATTGAGAGCTGCATTTTGTTCCCTTGTCATCACACGTTCGCCCGGAGTGAGCATAGCGTGAACGGTGTCTGTTGTGCCAATACCATTTACATATTCAGTTCCTTTATTAAACTTAGGAATAGGTTGAGCTGCGATGGCTGCAGCTTGAGCAGCTCCACTCGCAAGAGCAAAAGCACTAAAAGGTAATCCAAACGTTGCTGGACTTGCAGCAACTGCCTTTGTTACGGCAATAGCAGTATCAATCGCTACATTAAAAATACCAGCCAATTTCTCGTTTTGTGCCTGTTTACGTTTTTGTGCTGCAATCTGCCTGTTGTATTTTTCTTCAATACGTGCCTTGGCTTCTGCATTTTCTCCAGCAGCGTGTAATTCGTATTCCTTTTGTGCATTTATTTGTTCAATCTCTCTTTCTCTAAAAGAACTGGCTATCTCAAATAGTGAATTTGCAACCGAAATACCAGCCTCAATACTGGAATCAATTATTTCCTTTTTTTGGGCTTCTTTGTCTAAGAAGTCTTCTAAGTCCTCTTCACGTAATTGCTTACGTTTTTCGTTTAGTTCTTCTAGAATACGAGTTTCCTCATCTGAATTTAACTCTACTTCTTTGAACTGTTCATAAAGCAAATCAATCTCAGCTTGTGTGTTTTCACGAGCTAAAGTCTTACGCCTTTTGTAAAAATCTTCTTGAGTAACCTCTCCTTTTAATAATGAATCTACCAACATAGCATTTGCCATGTCGTAATTCATTTGGAGTTCTTCAATTTGGTACTGACGTTGGTCAGCAGCCATCTTATCGTTTTTCTCTTTATTCGCTGATAACTCCTTTTGCCAAAGTTCCATTTGATACTCTGTACTTTCTCTCAAAATATCATTTCTCTTTTGCTTGTATTCCTCATCAATGACTAACTTTTCAGTTTTAGTCAAGTCTGCACCTTCTAACTCATTTTGATATTGAAGAGTAAGAATTTCAAGAGCCTTATCCTTATTTTCTACATTGAGGATAAGTTGTTTTTCAAACTTTGTAGATTCATTTTCTATTGCACGTTCATTGAACTCTATTTGTGCTTCTAATTTAGAAATGGCAAGTTCTCTACTGGCTTTTAGCTCACGAAGTGCAATTTCTTTCTGTTTTTTCAAACGTTCTTCATTTGCCTTCTTTTGCTCTTCAGTTAGTTTTTCTTCTTGTTTCTTTTTTACTTCAAAAGCATCATTATTAGCCTTTATTGCATCAGCTTCATTTTGTTTCTCAGCTTCTATAAGTAGTTTTCTAAGTTTTCTCAACTTATCCTTTTCCCCTTGTATAAGTAAATCTTCTCTTGTCCTGTCTACATCTGGAGATTCGCTCGCAAGTCTATCATATTCTTTTTGAAATCCTTTTAATCGTTCTTCTGATTCAGCAATCAATCCATTTAATTCTGTAAAGTTTTTACCAATACCAATGTCAGCCGTTTCTTTGTTTAGCTTATTTATTAGAGTTTCTGTTTTGAAAATTGATTCGTATAGATTATTAAAAGCGTTAATTACTGTAGTCGTTATTTGAGTTGTAATCGTACTAAATCCTTTAGACAATCCTTCCAAATTCTCAGCAAGGCGTTGTTTTTCGTCTGCCAGTTTGGTTTCTAGTTTTAATTGTTCATTTTGTGCTTGTCCGTACTCGTCAAGTGTATTTAAGTTGATTTGATACGCTTTATCAATTTGCTTTAATACTTCTAAAAGCCCTCCTACATCTTCTCCAGCCGATTTAAATACGTCAGCAGTTATTTTTTCGGTTTCTTGGATAGTAAGATTAGATTCTTTAGCCTTTGCAGAAATTTGAAAAAACGCCTCTTCTACTGTTATTTTTCCTGTGTTTACATCTTGTACGAACTTATCTGTAAATGATTTTCCAAACGCATTTTTGAGAGCATCTTGTTGTGCTTTATCCATTGCACGAATAGACAAGCCCAATTCCTTTACGCTATCAATTAGTTTATCATCATATACACCTCCTTTTACCTCTTGGGTAGCAATTTTGATAAATTCTTCAGCCGAAAAACCTGCATTTTTGAACTGAACAGGATATTCCTTTACTTTACTCAAAAAATCACCAGAAGCATCTGCACCTTGTAAAAAACCTTTTTCAATCAAAACAAGGGACTCATCAAAAGAAATTCCCATTTGTTTACTGAATGCATTTGCAGCAATCAAAACTTCATTCATATCCTTATCAAAAACCTGTGATAAAGATTCTACTTTTGATGTTGCTTTGTCAAGAGCCGTTCCAGATAAGCCAGAAAAACGAGCAATTTGTTTTTCCATTTTATTGAACTTACGCTCAATATCTAATACCTGTTGTCCGTATTGTACCAGTTTTTCTACTGCAAAGGCAGCTACCATCGCTGCACCTGCCTTTGCTGCTACGTTTTTAAGACCATCAAAACCTCCACCAATATTTTTAGTTTCTGCTGTGGTTTTTTTACTTCCTTTTTCGACGCTATCAAACATCTCATCAATTTCTTTCTCTGTCATGTTGCTTTGTTTAGCAACCTTTTTCAGTTCAGAAACTAACTGGTCAAGTCCTTTTACTTCATATTTAAAACTTTCAGTAACCATAAGAATTTGATTTTTTTTGAGATGCTCGTTTTAGATTTTCGTTTCGCTCGTTTTGTTCTCTAGTAATTATAGAGTGTGTATTCCAGTATTCGTAAAAGCTCCACCAAGAGAGTTTTTTTAGTCTTTGCATTTCAGAAGCGTTTCCATTTGCCAAAGCATAGATAACACGTTCTAAATTTTCACTTCTTTGTTTTCTCTTTTCTTCAAAAGCACCTGGCGAAATAAGGTCATTCTCTTCTGTCCGTTCTGTAAAAAGTTCTCCACATCTTTCAACGATTTGAGTCCAAGTGCTGACCAAATCTCGCTTTGCTGTGCAAAAAAAAATTGAGGATCTTCTGTTTTTCTAAACTCATTAATTTTCTTTTGAGTAATAGCAACATCAATGCTTTCTGAATTTTCGTCTTCTGTAAAGAAATAGAGAGCAGCCATTCCGTACACCGAATCAATAGGAAGTACAGAGCCTAAAACACTTTGAAGTGATTTTATGCGAAATGCAGCTTCTGACGGCTCACCCAAATCCATTGCTTCCAATGCACTATCCAAAATTTCATTTATGTAGTTTGGACTTATTCCATACAAATACTCTGGGTAATAATGTTGGAATAAACGAACCCTATCCAATGGAATGTCTTTTGGGTTTTTGAACTTGTACAATGGCTTGTCTTCAAAAAAAACACCCTGTACCCTTTCTACAGGTGCAGGGTGTTTATACTTTGTAGGACTGCCATAAAAGAGTTTTAGAAGTCTTTTAAGCATCTTATTTATTTAGTTTTTTTGGTTGGTTTAGCCTGCGATGGTTCTTCTGTTGGTTCACTCGGTGCAATGTCAGTTTCTACTTCTGAATTTACTTCAACTGGCTTTTCGTTTGTTTCTTTGCCTTCTTTTTGTAAACTCAAAAACTGCTCTCTAGTAACCTCTTGGGTATTATACTGACCTCTTGCAAGTGGTTTGTGTATTAATTTCCAAACCATTTCGTTTTTTGTTGTTGGATCAGTAACTACCAAAAGTTTGTCTTCTGAATTGACAGAAAAAGCCTTTTCAAGTGCTTGTACGGTTTCTGGTTTAAAATTCATAATTGATAAATGGGATTAAATGGTATCAATAATTTGTTTCATTTTGGTAGCTATTTCGTAATAGTCTTCCCAAAAAATGTTCTTGTCTTCTATTCCAATAGACTTTGAATAACGTCTTACATCAAAGTTTGGACAAGCTTTAACGGCTACTTGGTTATGTCCTAATAACTTTGCGTGTGGGTATTTTTCCACTTTTTCTAAAAGTCTTTTTTCTAAAGTAGCTTTCTGTTCTTTGCTTATTTCGCCTTCTGTCCTTCCTCCAACTAAGCAAATATGAAGTGTATTTGAGTTGCTCACTCCTTTGTATGCTTTCACTCCATTTGTAGGAACTTCGTCATCGTAGAGTTTTACAAGTGTTCCATTCCATTCAATGATTTCTGCGTAACCTCCTTTTGACCAACCTCTACCTCCTTTTGCAACTGAGCGTAAAAACCACTCTTGAATATCTTTTGCTTTTGCATTCGGATTGGAAGCTGCACAATGCACCATTATATTTTCAATCCTTGTTTTACTAGGTGGTATTTGTTTGTTAGTAACGTTTACACCAGATATAACTCTAGTAATAGGTTCATCAGCTACATAAGAGCCTTTTGCGTCTTGTTCTTCAGAACCTATACTATTATCTTCTACACTGTCGGATTTGTCAGATTCGCTAAATTTGGATATTCGCTTTTTTTTTCAAGAATTACATTTGCCAAAACATCTTTGAAGTCTGAACTTTCAGCATTGTCGTAAGTCAATTTCATAAGCTCTGGTTGTGTCAATGCAAGTTCTTTTTCAGCTTCTGACAAATGAATATTATTAGCCAGTTTAGCTTTTAGCCTATCACTTAAAAAATGAAATAGAAACTCTATAAGCTCGTCACCATGTTTTTCAAAAATAGCTTTAATCTGTTTTACGTTATCAGGATCTTTATCTACTAAAGCCAAAATAACTTCTTTACAGATAGTGAACATAATCATGAAGTTATAATTCATCTTATCTAAGAACTGCTTTGCTATATTTTCAGCAAAGTTAAATACGAGTTGAGCCCAAGTTGCTTGTAAAAAATTAGTTCGGATTTTCACACTTGCACCAGCAGCAGCCATCGCAAAAAACAAAAACAAAATTCCAGAAGGTTTTTCAGAATGTTCGTTTTTAGCTTCCTGTTCTAAAATGGTTTCACTTTGAACAGTATCGATACGCACTTCTTTTTTAGGTTCAGATTTTACAGAAGGATATTCGGTTGGTTCTATTTTAATAGAATGTTCCTGTGAAGGAGAGCAACCAAAATTCACGAATGATAGCAATAGCATTGCTAAAAGCACAAATTTTACATTTTTCATAATTACGAATAGATAATTTGGTGATTAAATAAATTGATAAATACACGATTACACTATCTTAAAACTCTTTTTAGAGTTATTTCACGTCATCTAAAAAACCAGCTTCACTTGCTTCTGTCATAAATTCTTTGAATTTACCTGCACCTCCCATTTTCTTTTGAAACATCATGAGTTGTCCAAAATCTTGTAAAAACTCATCTGTAAGTTCAACAGGTGCAACATCATTTCCATTCTCATCTTGCGACATACGCTTGAGTAATAGATTGATTTTTTGTTTTTTTTCTAAGATTGAACTTGGTGTCCAAATCTTGAAAAAACCTTTTATAAGGAAAGCAAATTCAAATAATTTCATAATAGTAAAATGAAGCTAGTTTTAAATAAAAAAGAGATTATACGTCCACACTACGAATCGCACCAAAGTATTTGTTACGCATCATACCAGCAAGGAAACGTTGTTGGAAACCAATAATATCTCCACGTTCACGAGGATTTTTTAGGTCATCAAACATATCAATCGTACCGACAGCTTTATAGGCTTCTTGTCCAACAAAAGCAACAGAAGTAATACCGTGCGTAGCTGGTACGTAGGTTGTCCCATACGCTGCCTTCACTCCAGTTGCTTTTATATAAAGAGGATTGTTTTTGTATTTGTGGATTTGGAATCCAAACAGTTCAAAAGCAACTCTATTCATAACACCTTCTTTTGAACGATAACGTTGTTCTTTCAATGTTTGTGAAGTTCTGACCAGTTCGTTCCAATGACGAGTATGTAAAACCAACTGACGATTCCCATCTGGTGCATTCATCATATCAAAAGCTGCTGCCAAATTAGCAATGTCATCTTCTGTTATAAGTTTTTCTCCAGCTCCATTTGTAGCTCCTGTTGTTGGAAGTACAGGTGTGAAAGCAGCATCTGAAGTAGGTGCAAAATTAAATGTGCTACGTTCAGCTTGTTTGTTTTTAAGAGCTTGAGCGTGTCTTCGTGTGATAGACTGCATTTTATTGTATGCAAGTTCAATCGCCTCAGCATTACGTAAAAGTGTATTTTCAGTATCGTAATAATCTAAATCTAGTGCATAAGGAGTATCTGTACGTTCATTTACAGCAACTGGATAGGTTGTGTTGTTGATTAATACATCAGGATCAATACCTGCCTCAGCTAGATTTATTTTATCATTCTCTACAAATGCACTTAGGTCTGTAGTATTGTCAAGGAATGTAACTTCCTCATCGTACTGTTCTAGTATAACATTTAGCCATACTTCTTTTCTTAGTCCAGCCATAAAATTGATAAGTAAATTTGGTGTATAAAACAGTTTTAAAAGACTTCTAAATCAGTTCTAAAACTGTTTTAGTATTTGATTAAATCGCCTCTTTTCTGACGAATTTTTGCAGCATAAGCGTTTCGTAGTTTTTCAAATTCTACGTTGTTCTCAGCTTCCATTTTTTCCAATGTTTTCGAATCATTTTTTTGATACCATTCAAAATCCTTTACAGGTTCTTGTGTATTTGCAGGTTGAGGATTTGCAGCATTCTTAGCTTGATTTTCCTTAATCAAATCATTGATAGAAACTTGTTGAGCAGGTTGAGTAGGTGCAACGTTTTGAGCATTTGAAGGTGTCTCAACTACAATCTCATCAAGTGCTTTCTTTGTGTTTTCAAAGTCGTTGGTAGCACTCAAAATGTAAATTGGTTTTTGGGAAGCTGGAATTTTTCCTGCATTAATGGCAGCCTCTACCAAAACCGTTGCTTTTTCAGAATTAGCCAAATTGAGAGCTTTTTGTAAGTTCTCATTTTTCGCCTTTTCCTTTTCGAATTCTTCTTTGTAATCCATTTGAATAGATTGGTTTTGTGGAAAATTGGTTTGATTATAATTAGCTGCCATATTAACAGCGTAAAAATTCATACGATTAGACAAATCTTGGTTTGCGAAATTAGAAGGGAGTTTCACTGAAAATTTATCTTCAATTATCTCATCAATAAAACCTTCTGAAAG
>PFKD01000193.1 GCA_002784125.1 Flexibacter sp. CG_4_10_14_3_um_filter_32_15 | reverse complement strand
TGGTCATAACACTAAAAATTAAAGGTGGAAAATACAATCTAAACAAATATAAGTAAATTGCGACAATTTGTTATGCACCCTTTTTATTCCTTTCCTGCTTTGTCTTTGTTTATTTGCTTTTTATTGCCTTTCTCCAAAAGTAAAATCAGCTCAGTTACCAAATGGGCAGCATTAAAAGAAGCTACCTTCAAAAACTTTTTATATAGTTTAGCTGCATTTTCATCGGCAGTATCACTAATACTTCGAATGACTACAAACGGAACTCCTTGTTGATAACAAATTTGAGCTACTGCGCCTCCCTCCATCTCAACGGCTTTGGCTTTAAATTCTTTTTCCAATCGATTTTTAAACTGTGTTGAAGCTACAAAAACATCTCCTGTTACGATTGTGCCTGTGTTTATGGTTGGCTTGCGTTTGGCATCATAGGTTCTGATAAATTTTATTCTTGCTTTTTCGCCTGCTTCTTGTGTTTTGGCAATTAGTAAAGAATCACAAGGAAAATATAATGGATTTGAAGTTTCATCATAATCAAAAGTTTGCCAAACCGTAATTCCTTCGGTAGTGAGTTGTCCAAAATCGTGTTGCGCTGCTCTATCTCCCACTACAATATCACCCGGTAAGAGCAAAGAATCAATTCCTCCAGCAATCCCTGTAAAAATCACTTCTGATGGATTGAAATGTTCTAATAAAAGAGCTGCTGTCATGGCAGAATTTACTTTACCAATACCAGATTTTACCACCACAACATCACGAGTACGCATTTTGCCTACCGTAAAAGTAATACCCATAATAACCGTATCTCGTTTGGGGTGAACTTTTAGCTTAAACAAATCTACTTCTACCTGCATGGCTCCAATGACTGCCGTAAAAGGTTTTCGATTTGGGTTTTTGATTTCTTGCTTTTGACGAGCAGAAAGTTCATTTTTCTTACTTTCTTCTACTTTTCCTTCAATATCGGAAGCCGTTTGAGCTACACTTACGAAAGAAATTAGACTAAAAATACCACACAGAATTACAAAAACGGGTTTAAATAATTTTTTGGATAACGATAATACAGATACCGACTTGTTCATACAATCAATTAGGGTCAATTTTATAAAAAAACAAAAGATGCTACAAAGTAAGCAACTTTTTTAGAAACATACTTAAAAATACAATTACGAACAAAAATCTAGCAAATCTAAAGATTATACAAACTAATTCGTAAAGTACTAGACATGGATACAAAAATCATCGATGAAAGATACCAAAAACAACGTTATTTTGATTCTTTATAAATTTATAAATTTTGATACTGCATAGCATATCCATAGAATTAGAAAACCTATCTTTGATAAAGGTTATTTTTACCAAAATCAACAAAATAATGAAAATTGATGTTAATATAGTTTTTTGGGCGCATCTCAAAATGTCGTTTTTAGTAGGAAAACGGCTTGCCTTTTCCTAAACTGGCATTTTGAATTGGAAAAGACTGTATGAAAAGAAAAGGCAAGCCATTTCCTTACGTAATACAAATTGACTACTGTCCCCTACTATTTTTTAAAACCTCGTTGATGGCTGCATTTGAGCCTCAACGACGGTTGGTTTTGCTCTATTTTTCAACCGTAAGTACAAATTGACTAAACGACAATTTGTTATGCACCCCAAATAACTTTATGTAGCCTTATTAAAAGTTAAATAAGTAATCGTACAAAATTAATGCATCTTATTTTTTAATGTAATAACTTGATAATCAATGTTTTATTTAATTATCAATTATCCATTTTAAATTAGCTTCGCTGCTTTGGCAGGTGTCCATTTACTTACATTATTATTTCTGTAACTACTTATATTTATGAGAAACAGCATTTCTTATCAATCTAATATGTTCTATATCTTCCTTACTTATTCCTAGGTCTTTCAAATGAGGTAGAATACTCTTACTCTCCCATTTATAAATTTTTTCAATTTGTATTTTCCGATTAGTTTTTAGAAACACTAACAAAGAAAAAATAGTCGGTGTTTCATAAAAGGTTGCTATTGTTTTAAGTTTATCTATAGGAGTTAAAGTTCTTTCTTCCATTTTTATCCTCTCAATGCATAAAACAGGAACAATAACATTATTTGCCTTAAAGGCATCTTTACATATATCTATGATTAACTGTGGAGATTCATTTACTAAAATATCAATTTCATCTATCAAACTAGATGACATATTTTCAAAATCAGAAAAATGCTTTCTTAAAAAAGAGAGTTGTTTGTCTTTTTTTAATTCTAATAAATCTTTATTCTCAATAAATTTAAAAATCTCTTCTTCAATATTGGTATTTATTAATTCTATAATTTATATTTATTTTATGCAATAGGATTTCATTAAACAAGAGATTATAAAAGAAAGTTCAGTTCTAAAAAACCAATTTAATCACATCTTCAAGTGTTTTGGCGATTTTTACTTCTATATCAAATTTCTTCAAATCCAATCCTTTTATATTGTATTTTGAAACTACAATCTGACGAAAACCTAGTTTTGCAGCTTCCGAAATGCGTTGTTCTATGCGTTGAACGGCTCTAATTTCTCCTCCCAAACCTACCTCAGCAGCAAAACAAATATCCGAACTTACAGGCGAGTTTTCTAAAGACGAAATAAGCGACGTACAGACAGCCAAATCAATAGAAGGGTCTTCAATCTTAAAACCACCAGCAATATTCAAGAAAACATCTTGTGTTCCGAGCCTAAAACCTCCACGTTTTTCCAAAACAGCCAAAAGCATATTCAAACGTTTGGCATCAAAACCTGTACTGCTTCGTTGTGGCGTTCCATAGGCTGCAATACTGACAAGCGACTGCACCTCAATCAAAAGTGGGCGATTTCCTTCCATTGTCGTACCGATAGTAATTCCTCCGATAATTTCATCTCGTTGCGACATCAAAATTTCTGATGGGTTGCTTACTTCACGAAGTCCTGTTGAGCGCATTTCATAAATTCCAAGCTCAGAAGTAGAACCAAAACGGTTTTTGATAGTACGCAAAATACGATACGACATGTGTCTGTCGCCTTCAAATTGCAACACCGTATCGACCATGTGTTCCAAAACTTTTGGTCCTGCGAGTGAACCCTCTTTTGTGATATGTCCAATCAAAAATACGGGCGTTCCTGTTTCCTTTGCAAAACGCAAAAGTTCGGCAGCACATTCACGCACCTGCGAAACACTACCTGCCGACGACTCAATATGTGCCGTATGGAGCGTTTGAATAGAATCAATAATCAAAACATCTGGTTTGGTTTGTTCTATCTGAATAAAAATATTTTGTGTGTTGGTTTCATTTAATACCAAGCAGTTTTCAGAATAGGATTCCAAACGCTCTGCACGCATTTTTATTTGTTGTTCGCTTTCTTCTCCCGAAACATACAAAACAACATGGTCTTTCAGAGCCAAAGCAACTTGTAACATCAAAGTAGATTTTCCAATCCCCGGTTCTCCACCAATCAAAACTAAAGAGCCTTGTACTAACCCACTTCCCAAAACTCGGTTGAGTTCTCCGTCGTGGGTTGAGATTCTAGCAAAATCTGTTTTTTCTATTTCAGAAAGTTTTTTGGGTTTGTTGGATGCTCGTCTTCCGTTATCGCTTTGCCATAGTTTTTTTACGTCCGTTTTATCAGCTCCTTTATCTATTACTTCTTCTACATAGGTGTTCCATTCTTCACATGAGGAACATTTTCCCATCCATTTGGCAGACTCATGTCCACATTCTTGACAAAAATAAGCTGTTTTTACTTTTTTCTTAGCCATACAAGTATAGTTTCAATTAGCTGATTTGCTAATAAATTTAGATTTTAATTTTTTAATAGCGTAAATTTAGCTAAAATAATTAGTTTTTACTATACTTTTAATGAGAAATACTGGAACTGATTGGTAAATGATCTATATGATTTTTATGATGAATGAAGATAAATACGAATGAAAATTACTGTAGGGTATTATTGGTAAATGATTGGTAGGATTAATAGGATTAATAGGATTAATAGGATTAATAGGATTTTAAATACAGATAAATACGAATGATAATTACTATGGGATAGGATTGATAAATAATTGGTAGGAATACTATTTATCGCAATTATTTTAATTCATTTAGTCTTTTTAAATGTATTTTAATAATTTCATTGGTAGAAGATATAAAATTTAGATACAAGTTAATTTTCTTTTTTGATAACCTAGCTATTCTATCAGAATATTCTTTTTTTATGAAGTAACATTTGCCCTTTATACTGATACAATCCATATTTAAACAATTTTCACAAGATATGACTTCATACCTTTTTTCTAGTGTCTCAAAAAGGGTATTCTCAAACTTCTTTAACCCTTCACGATGAAGGGCTATTTGCTTTTTTATTGCTAGTCTAAGTTCTGCGTTATTCATTGCATTCACTTCTAAACTCTAACTTTCTATTTCTAGATTTATATTACACTCTAATTCCCATAATGGCAATATCATCACGCTGTTTGGTATCGCCTTGATGTACACTGAGCATATCTGTAAGCTCTTGTCTTTGCTTTTGAGCAGGCAGAGAACCAATGTTTTTTAAGACATGTTGTAGTTGCAGACTTCCAATTTTTTTACCGTCTTTATTAGGCTGGTCGGCATAACCATCGGAGGTAAGATAAATCATATCTCCACTTTCAAGTTGAATTTCGGTAGTGGTAAATTCTTTTTCTTCTTTGTGTCTTTTTTTACCTCCTATTGATTTTCTGTCGCCTTTTATTTCTTTAAAAACTCCATCTTTTTTAGTGATATAAAGGGGACGTTTTGCACCTGAAAACCAAACTTGATGCGTTTTGAGATTGATTTTACAAAAACAAATATCCATTCCATCACTATTTCTATTGTCTTGTTGAGAAAGTGAAGTCCTAATTTTTTGATTCAATAATTCTAAAGTTTCGCAAGGCTTTAGCGTTCGGTTTTGTTGCACCATATCACTCAAAAGTGAACTTCCAATCATAGACATAAATGCCCCCGGAACACCGTGTCCTGTACAATCTGCCACAGCAATATAAACAATATCTCCTAAGTGTTTGAACCAATAAAAATCTCCAGAAACAATATCTAAAGGCTTATAAACTGTAAATACTTCAGGTAAATATTCTTTTAATTCTGTTTCGGTAGGAAGAATTGCTTTTTGAATCGTTTCAGCATAACGCAAACTATCAGTCATTTTTTCATTCTTTTCTTGTAGCTCTTTTGTACGCTGTTCTACTTGCTTTTCTAATAAAGCCTGTTGATTTTTACTTCTTCTAATTCTAGCTATATAGAAAACTGAAATAATCCCTACAATCATAAAAATGCCTACTATTCTAAACCAAAGGCGTTCCCAAACAGGTGAAGAAACATTAATATAAAGTGCAATTCCTTCCTCATTCCAAACCTCATCCGCATTGGCAGCTTTTACACGAAAAACATAATTTCCATACGGTAAGGTTGGATAATTTACAAACCTACGTCCCGAATTTACATACGTCCATTCTTCATCTAACCCTTCCATTTTGTAAGCATAAGCATTCTTTTTTGGGTCAGAAAAATGAAGTGCTGCAAATTCTAAAGAAAAACCTGTTTTTTCATAATCCAATGTAAGACTATCAGCCGTAAGAATATAACTATCCAATGGATTTTCAACTCTCGTAATGAAATCTATAAAAGGAAGAGATTTGGAAAAAATTTCGATTTCTGTAAAAACAAGTTGAGGAGGCAAAGGATCATCTTTTATTTCTGTTGGAAAAAAAGCGTTGTAGCCATCTTTTCCTCCAAAAAATAATTCTCCTTTTTCACTTTCATAATACGAACCAGCTAAAAAATCTTGTCCTTGCAATCCATTGGTTTCGTCATACGATTTTGCTGTTAGGGTTTGTAAAGAAAAACGAGCAATTCCTTTGTTTGTAGAAAGCCAAAGGTTTTTATCTTCTCCCAAAATAACAGAATAAATCATATCAGTAGGCAAACCATCTTTTCTTGAAAAATAAGCTAATGAATCTTTTTTAGGTGCATAACGAATTAAGCCTTTACTAGAACTAAACCAAACACTACTATCTCCTACTTCTTCGATAGAGCTGACCCAAACTTTGAGGTCTTTTCGTTTGTCTAAAATAATCGTTTCGGTTGCTACATCGTACAAATATGCTCCTGTTGGTGTTCCTACCCAAATTGTATTTTTATCAGTAGCTTTTGCTGAAAGCATAATTTCATTATCTGCTAAATTAGGTTCTCCTTCTACTTTTACTTCAAAATCATTTAATCCACGATTGTATTTACATAAATCCCCTTCAAAAGTGAGTACCCAAATTTCGCCTTTTTTATCTGTAAATAGCCTTGCTATTCGGCTAGAAGGCAATCCTTCCCAATGTTTTTTGTATTGAATAATTGTTAGATTTCCATTTTTATAAGAAAAACGTCCTACTCCTCTATCTCTAGTGCTGCACCACGTCGTTCCATACAAATCTTGCGTAATTCCTGTTACATCATCGCTTGGCATTCCGTGTGAATAACGAGAATACTGCGTAAACCAACCATTTGCAATATTTGGATTATATCTAAAAATACCTGCTTTTTTTGTTCCTATCCACGTTTTTCCTTCATCATCTTTATAAAAACAAGTAATATTATTGTCTTGAATTCCATTTTTACGAATATCATTTACAGAACGGTATAATCTAAATTTAATTTTTTCTGGGTCGTATTTATTCAACCCTCCTTGTGCTGTTCCGAACCAAAAAACACCTGTACGGTCTTGAAACAATACTTTTATGCCTGTATTATCACTCAAACTAAATGGGTTATAGACATCTTTTTGATAACGAATAAAACCAGCTTTTGAGTTGAGGTATTTATTTAGTCCTTGTGAAGCTGTTCCTACCCAAAGGTCGCCACTTTTATCTACTAAAAGTCCTGCAATATGATTCTCACCAATAGAATTTTCGTCATTAGGTTTGTGAAGAAAAGAGGTAAAAAGTTTATCATTATTTTGTTTATTTTCGTTTTTATCTTCAATTTGTTGATTTCTTATTTGGTCTAAATGAAGAGCTTGTAAGCCTTTTTTTGTTCCTATCCAAAGTACATTAGCTATTGCATCAGAAGCCAGTGAGGTAATATGAACATCTAAAAGACCACTTTTTGTATCAAAATATTTTACTTGTTCATTTGTTTGTGCTAATGTAATTCTGTAAAGCCCTAAAGAATCCGAACCTATCCATATATTTCCTTTTGCATCTTGCGTAATTGCTGAAACAGGCAAATCTTTTAAAGTAGATAGTTTCTGATTATTTGAAGCAAAATGTATCCATTCATTTTTAGTTGATTGATAAGAACTCAATCCTTCTTTACTTCCTACCCAAATATTATTTTTATTGTCTTTGAATAAATGACGTATTTGTGTGTGTGGAATTGCTCCTATTTGATTAAATTTTATTTGCTCGAATGTATTTTGATTTCTAATCCATTTACTGATTCCTTTTTCTGTTCCTATCCAAATATCTCCATTCTTATCTTCTACTAAGGAAGTAATAGAATTATCGACAAGCGAAGTAGAATCATTTGGTAGATGTTTGTAATCGACAAAAGAATAACCGTCATAACGATGCAAACCGTCAGGCGTTCCAACCCATAAAAAACCTTGTTGGTCTTGAATAAGTGCTGTAATGGTGTTTTGAGAAAGTCCTTCTGCTGTAGTAATCGCTGAAAAACGAACATTTTGAGCGTAAGAGGAAGAAGTAAAATAAGAAGCAGAAAAAAAACTTACAAAGAGAAGAGTAAAAATAAAATGACGTAAAAGAGAAAGAAAAAAATTAGGTAAATCATTGAATAATAACAATTTATAATCTTTTTTTGGAAGGGAAAAGAAGTGCATAAACTTGCAAGAAAATTAGTACGTTTTTAGTATAGGATAATGGTAGCCTAAAAATACATAATTTCTTCAAAGTAAAAAAATAACTAAAAAAATAGTAAGAAAATTGATAAGTAAATTAATTACTTTTTTTGGAGACTTAGGAAAAGTTTCCCATTCCAGAAAATCGTTCTAATACGTTTTTTACTTGTTGTTTAGAAATATTATTTTTTTGC
>PFKD01000005.1 GCA_002784125.1 Flexibacter sp. CG_4_10_14_3_um_filter_32_15 | reverse complement strand
TGATAGTTAAAGTGTGTTTAAACACACTGAAAGCAGTATAAAAAGTTTCGTGCGTTTACCCTATAAAAAAACCATAATTGAGTTAGAATAATTCTCTCAATTATGGTAATCAAAATAAAATAGATTCCATCTATCTTACTCACTTTATTTCTCCTTTTCAGTTTCTATTTTAGAGAAATTTATTACTGTATATTTATTATCTATATTTTGAGGTTGTTCATCGTTTTTAAAATTATGACAAATCGTAATTTGGTTATTATCATTAATTCTAAAAATACCTTTTATTTCTTTATCTCTATTATAAAAAATCAATCTATATGGACTTTTTGAAGCATCAATTTCGTAATAGAGCTGTGTATGTTCTCTACCCGAAGCAGAAGGAATATTTGAAAACATCGAAGTATTGATAACTACAGTTTTGTTTGCCTTAAAATTTATATATGCTTTACTTCCACCATAAAAACCTTCCCAGTTTCCAACTAATGCACTCATCAGTATTTCAGTAGGAGATTTTACTTTATTTGTTTCTTTTGTTTCTTCATCATCATAAATTATAACAGAAGTTTCGGAAGGATGCTCTGCATCCCAATTCTCCCAACCAGCTTCAGTTTGTTGAGCTAGTTCTTTTTCTTCTTGGGTAAGTTCTGTTTTTTCAGTTGTATCTACATTCCAATCTAATTCTTCAGTAGTTGTAGTTTCACTAGATTGAATAGCATTTTGTGCTTTAGCAGAATTAATTTGAAAGAAAAAAAGAAAAGCCAATACAAATAATAAGCTAGAATAATTCTGTAAATTAGACTTCCTAGATTGTATTGTTTTTTTATTGTTAGACTTCATAATAGTAGTTGGTTTTAGTGAAAATAGTAGTTTGTATCAAACAGAATTTGCTATCTTGATACCAAATTGTATAGTTAAAAAAATATGAACTAAACTACTGTATTATTCTAAGTTTAGCTGGTAGTCGTATAACGGTAAAGCGACTAGAAAAGTTATCTTTTTACAAAAACAATATCTTCAAATTATACAATTATTTTTTTATAGGCATTACTACTAATCTTTGTGTGAAATTTATTTATCTCTATTTTATGCTGTTATTATTTGTAGTATTTTGGTTTATTGATTATATTACATCGTATTTGGTATTTCCAAACTCCATACTAATTTGAAAAATATAGAATACAATCAACTAAATCAGCCCTACATTAAATTATAATTACTTTTGAATACGCCTACTATACTCAAAAAAACAGGGAATTTTACCAATCCCAAAACGTGTCCGAGTTGCCAACATACTAATTATGTTTGGGAGCAAGACGTGCGTTATATGTATTGTTACAAGTGTGGAGTAACTTCAGATTTGGCTTTTAATCGTACTCTCAATGAAAGCCTCCAAACAGAAGACTTTCCATATTATAGCTTTCTTAGAGTGGGTCAGATTCTTCATTTAGAGGAAAAAGAGTTCATAATTACGGCACGTCTGCGCTACCGTTCAGCTCATAAAGAATATTATACTAGCGATGAAGGTTCGGGATATAGCAACGAAAAATGGTATTTTGATACCTATATTTTACGAACTACAACAGAGGGAAAAGACCAAACATATTATTTAAGTGAAGATAAAGAAGGGTATTCATTAGGAATGCCTGTTACGGTAGATAAAACAGATGCAGACCCTACTAATTTAGAGCTATTTACTAATTTTTATGAGGGAAGAGCTGATTATAGAGTTACTGAATATGGTTCTTTATTTTTAGAATTTTTTGAAGGAGAAACTGAAAAAGAAGACCCTTACGCAGTCGGAACACAAACATATTTTGCGACTTATCAAGAGGGAATGTGGAGTTATACTGTTGAACAAGGTGATGGTTGGAAAGAGTTTTCAGCAGAAAAGAAAATTTCTAAAGAAGAACTCTATAAAGCTCTTGAAGGAAATCCGTTTATTGATACCTATCAAGAAAGAGATAAAGGCTTTTCTACTATTCGTAAGGTAACTAGTGCAGCAGCCGTAGTTGCTTTTTTGGTATTTTTGGTTTCTCTTTTTTCTGATGGAACGCCCATTTCTACTACAAGAGTTGATACAAAAGACATAGACAAAATAAAAGGTTATTTATCCAAACCAATCAAAATAGACGATACAGAAACGAATTACAATATTGAATGGAGCATAAACTTTAAAAGTACTCAAAATCAAGGCATGTATGTCGTAGTTGAGCTTTTAGATAAAGACAAAAATGTTATCAATGCCGTAGAAAGCGATTTTTGGTACGAAACAGGTAGAGATTCGGAAGGAAACTGGACAGAATCTGCCACTTCTGAATCTAAATATTTTAAGTTTTTAGAAGAGGGAAACTATTTTGCTCGTATCTATGCAAAAACAGATTCTACCTATTTTAATACAGCCAGTAAATCTCAAGCTATTATCAATTTTACAGTTAATAAAGGTGCATTAATGAGTAGATATTTCTTGATGCTAAGTGGATTTCTTACTATTGTAGCTTTATTTATTAGTTTTGGTAAAATAGGAAGAACGATTAGAGAAAAATATATTTATGCAGGAATAAAAGATGAAGAGTAATCAGTAATTAGTTATTAGTTGTAATTACAAAAACATTTATCAAAAAAATTATGTCAATACTCACAAAATTTATCGTCTTTGGAGGCTTATTTTTTCTACTTTTTACTACTTATGCAGCTTCAAAGAGTAGTTTAGGATTAAGTACAGCCCACGATAAAGACCTCATAAAAGACCTCAACGAAAATTGCCCTGAAAATATGCGTGACCAATGGGGAAATTGCCGTGATAAAACCTATCGCAGCACCTATTATGGTATCTATGTATTTGGTACAGGAAGATATGGAGGGGGTGCAGGAGGAAAATAATCAATCAACTATTTATTATCTTATTTAGATTTTATCAAAAAAATCTCTAACACACTACTATTTTTTTATTTGAATTTATCAGCCGAAAACCCCCAACGTGATACCAAAATCCCCTTTTAGTTGTATCTTCCCCTTTTATAGGCAAATTTATACGTCTAATTTATTTGTAACTACCTTTACATTATTTTGGGGTTTGTTTTTTTATGTTCTTTCCTCAACAGTTAGTTTTGCTTTAGACCCTAAAAAGCAAATTTCACAGTATCTTATAAAGCAGTGGACAACTAGAGATGGATTACCTACCAATACACTCAATAATGTCTATCAAACTAAAGATGGATTTATTTGGGCAAGTACCTACAACGGTCTGATACGTTTTGATGGCGTAGAGTTTAAGATTTTTGATAAAAAAAACCTCCCCTATCTGACCAATAGTTCAATTTCAGCTTTGTATCAAACTAAAGATGATTCACTGTGGATAGGCACACACGGAGGTGGATTTATGGTACAAAAAAACCATCATTTTAGTTTTTGCACTTCTGTTACTACAAAAGGCAACTTTCCCGATTATTCAATAGAAGCAATTTGTGAAACAAAAGAAGGAACTTTATGGATAGGTACAAGAGGACATGGAATAATGACTTACAAAGATGGGTTATTTGCTCCTTTTACTGCCATTTCTGAAATTAATGCTATTTCTATTAATGAGATTCAATATGGAGAAAGTGGAGCGAATAGTACAGTTTGGATAGCAACAGAAGGAAAAGGCTTATTTTCTTATCAAAATGAAATTGTAGAAAAATATAATGTAGAAAATGGCTTATTAATAAATGATGTAATTACAGGGCTTTTGTTAGACAAAGCAAATACACTTTGGGTAGGAACAATAAATGGAGTAAATCGCATTCGAAATGGTAAGTCAGAAATAATCAAAGAATTAGAAGGTATTGCCATTAATGATATTATAGAAGACAAAGAAGGAAGTATTTGGTTTGGCACAAGTGCTGGATTATATCGAAGAAACCCATTGACAAAAAAATATGAAGTTTTAAATACTGAAAATGGACTTCCTCATAATAATGTCATGCACATCGGTACAGACAGAGAAGGAAACCTTTGGCTTGCCATGTACAGAGCAGGACTTATTCGCTTAAAAGATGGAAAATTTATCAATTATACAGTTCAACAAGGGCTCGCTTCTGTTTCTGTTAGTTCTATATACGAAGTAGAAAATGACACCTACTGGATCGGTTCTGATGCAGGCATTATTAATACCATCAAAAATCAGAATGTAGGAACATATTCGCTCAAAAACCCACTTTCTACAGACCGTTTGCGTAATATTTTTAAAGACAGAGAAGGAAATAATTGGGTAGCTTCGTATGCTGGTTTATTACGAATCTCTTCTGATGGAAGTGAACGACTTTTTACCACAGCAGACGGTCTGACAGATAACCAAGTACGAGTAGTTACTCAAACCATAAACGGAAGTATTTGGGCAGGAACTCGTGGTGGTGGACTCAATGAATATTCTCCCTCAGAACAAAAGTGGATTCCATTTACAAAAGATGATGGACTGACTTCTAATTTTATAATGGGAGTAGAGCCTACTCAAGACGGTAATTTGATTGTTTCTACTAATGATGCTGGAGTAAGTATCATAAATCTAAAAACTAGAAAAGTCAGTAAAATTTATACTCAAACAGAAGGATTACCTTCTAATTTAGCTTTCTCAGCTCGTTATGATTCAAAGAAAATTCTTTGGATTTGCGCCAACTCTGGATTAGTAGCTATTGCACCAAATAATATAAATAAAGTACATATTTTTAGTCTTTCTAATGGTTTTCCTGTTGATGCTATTTTTGATATTCGTGAAGATGCTAATAATGACTTGTGGCTTTCTTCTTCTCAAGGAGTGATTCGTATAGAGAGAAATTCTATTACAGAATATCTTAAAGGAAAAAGAAAAGAATTAAAAACAGAACTCTTCGATAGAAGCGATGGAATGAAAGAGGAAGAGTGTACAGGTGCTGTTCATTTTCATAAAGATAGGCAAGGTAGAATGTGGTTTCCTACCATTGGTGGACTTTCTATGATTGACCCACTCCAGATTTCGAAAAACATGATTGCCCCTCCTACTTACATTACCAAAATGTCTGTTGATAGCATTGTATATGACTTTCCTTCTTTTTCAGAAAATAAAAAAATAATAATTGAAGCAGGAGCATTTCATTTTACAGGATTAAGTCTTGTTTCTCCTTCTGATATGCGTTTCAAATATCGTTTGAAAGGTTTTGATGAAGAGTGGATAGAAGTAACCAACGAAAGAAATGCTCTTTATACAGGACTTGCGCCAAAAGAATACACTTTTGAAGTAATGGCTGCTAATAATGACGGCGTTTGGTGTGAAGAAATAGCTACGATAAAGTTTAAAATAAAACCTCTTCTTTATCAAACACCTTACTTTTGGATAGCCTTAATTCTATCGTTTTTAATTTTGGTTTGGTTGGCATATCGTTATCAAGTAGGTAGAATAAGAAGACAAAATATTAAATTAGAAGAAACCGTAAAGGAAAGAACAGCAGAAATAAATCAACAAAAAGAAGAGATTGAAACACAAAGAGATAGAATTGAAGAACAACGAAAAGCCATCTCAGAATCCTATCAACAAATTCATAAAGTAGGAGAAATTGGACAAAAAATTACGGCCAAACTTCAAACTGATATGCTTGTTCAAACTATTTATCAAAATATCTTGACTCTTATGCCAGTAGAGGGTTTTGGAATAGGAATGCACAAAAGCGACGAAAATAAAATTGAATTTAGAAATTATATAGAACATGGTGAGTTATTACCTTTTCATAGTGATTTGCTTTCACAAGTTAATCGTCTTTCAATACAATGTTTTACTAAGAAAAAGTCAATCTTGATACATGATACAGAAAAATATTTTTCTAAAAATACACAATTAAAATATTTAGATATGGGTAAAATGCCTAAATCACTTATTTATGTTCCATTAGTAATTAATGAAAAAACGGTTGGAGTACTGACCGTACAGTCATTTAAAAATAATGCTTATACAAAAGAAGATGTAGTAATTTTAGAAGCCTTAGCAGCTTATATTTCTATTGCACAAAGTAATGCTAAATCTTACGAAATTATTCAAGAGAAAAACAGAAATATCACAGATTCAATTCGCTATGCCCTTACTATTCAACAAGCTGTTTTGCCTACACCAGAGGAAATGAACCGACTTTTTGATGAATATTTTGTTGTCTTTAAACCTAAAGATATTGTAAGTGGTGATTTTTATTGGACAGTAAATTATAAAGGAAAGACATTTGTTGCTATTGTGGATTGTACAGGACATGGCGTACCTGGTGGTTTTATGTCTATGATAGGAAATGCCCTTTTGAATGAAATTGTTACGATTGAAAGAATTTTTTCTCCTGCTAAGATTTTGGAGAAATTACATCAAGATGTTCGTGCTGCTCTTCAACAAGAAAAGGCAAAAAATGATGATGGAATGGATGTCGCTATTTTCTGTTTGGACAAAACTGAAGAAGGAAATAAAATAACATTTGCAGGTGCAAAACAGGCTATGTATTACATCGAAAATCATAAACTGACTAAAATAAAAGGAGATAAAATGTCTATTGGTGGACGTAGAAGCAAAAGACGAAGTGACACCTTCAAAGAAAAAACAATCATTTTACCAAATGGCTCAATGATTTATATGATGAGTGATGGTTTTGCAGATCAAGCTGATTTGCAAGGACAAAAAATTGGTTCGAACAAGATTATAGAACAGCTAGAAAAAGTAGCAGAACTTTCCACTGATAAGCAAAAACAAGAGTTAGAAGTCTTATTAGAACAACATCAACGCACAGCACCTCAACGTGATGATATTACTCTTTTAGGAATTCGATTATAGGATATAGGATTTTGTAGGGAAACAATGTATATTCCCTACAATCACTATTTTAGTTACACCAACTTTTACTTTTTCTTCTTCATCCTCCTATTCATATAATTAAAAATTGGATAAGAAAGAACAGAAAACAGAACAATAGCAGCACCAAGATAAAAACTACTATCCATTTTTTCGTGTTCATTGAAGAAAATTGCAGCCAAAACAATTCCATAAATAGGCTCTAAATTGATAGTTAGATTGGTTACAAAAACAGATATTCTTCTTAAAAGCTCAATACTTACAGAATATGTATAAACTGTACAAATAATTGCCAACAAGAAAATCATAATTATATCTGTATTCAGATAAGGAATTGTATTTATCAACTCAACAAACCAATGCCCATCAGGAAAATAAAGTTCGTTGTTTTTCAAAACCATATCGATGCCCTCTCCTCCAGTAAAATAAGCAGAGTAAAAAGGTAAGAACAAAATAATTCCAATAGCTGCACCACTCATTTCCAAAACAGTTATGGTATTGGGTTCTGCTAAGTGTGTAAACTTTCCATTAATAGTAGAAAATAATGCAGCTAAAATAGCCGAAATTATTCCCAAAACAAGTCCTAAAATCATATCATTTTCCAAGTCTGACTTCAATACAACATACAAACCAAGAATGATGACAAGCCCTAGACCTACTTCATAAGGTTTTATTTTTTGTTTATTAAAAATGGGTTCGATAAAAGCCGTCCAAAGAGAAGCCGTAGAAAGTCCTACCAAACAAATAGAAACGTTTGCTACTTTTGCAGCAGCAAAAAAGGTAATCCAATGCGCTCCCACAATCATTCCTGTAAAAAAAAGTTGAATGATTATTTTTTTAGGAAGTTTCCAATCTTTCTTTTTAATAACAAAAGCCAAAACAACGGCAGCAATAAGTGTTCTGTATAAAACCGTTTCGACGGCAGGAATAGTGAGCCATTTGCCCAAAATAGCCGTAAAACCCCAAATCAAAACAATAAAATGAAGTTTGAAGTAATCCAAAACCGAAGCCGAAGAAGCAGGCGTAGCGTCCAATGTGTTCATCAGAATAAGCAGTAAGAAATAAGAAGAAGGTAGTAAAATTTATGATGCTGCAAATTTCCAAAATCTTTTTCGAAAACGAGTACATTTAGGAAAGTTAATTAATTGAAAATATAAAAATGTAGCTTACACTTTAGCCTTAGGGTAAACGCACGAAACTTTTTATACTGCTTTCAGTATGTTTAAACACACTTTAACTATCAGAGTAA
>PFKD01000138.1 GCA_002784125.1 Flexibacter sp. CG_4_10_14_3_um_filter_32_15 | reverse complement strand
TACCTTACTGATTTAGTGACACAAGCAGTAGCTTGATGGAGATAAAATAGTAAAGTCAAACTAAACTCAAACCCTAAGGATCTTGAAGACCCTTAGGGTTTAGACGCTACAAATTTAAGCAAGTTTTTAGAACAAAAAACTAACCTTATTGCTTTCTACCTTCCCATTCAATTCTATTAAAATTATTTAAACACACATTTTTATGTCAAAAATACACCAAATACAAATTCAGATTACAGTTTTCGAAACTGAAAACGAACTTTCAAAAGAAGATTTATTTTTATTACATGAAGCTAGAAAAGCGACAGAAAGAGCTTATGCGCCTTATTCTGAATTTTCGGTAGGTGCTGCTATTCAATTACAAAATGGAGAAGTCGTCTTGGGAAGTAATCAAGAAAATGCTGCGTATCCTTCTGGGCTTTGCGCTGAAAGAACGGCTATTTTTTCGGCTTCTGTTCAATTTCCAAATGAAATAATCGAAACGATTGCTATTGCAGCCAAGCCAAAAGAAGCGATTGATTTTATTGCTATTTCGCCTTGTGGTTCGTGCCGTCAAGTGATGTCTGAATATGAAAACAAGCAAGAAAAATCTATACGTGTGATTATGGAAGGTGAAAGTAAATCAATTTATATTTTGAGTTCGATAGCCGATTTATTGCCTTTGAAGTTTACGAAAGAGAGTTTGAAATTATAGTAAATGAATGAGAATGTGATTTTTAAGATGGAAAAAGAAGCAAACTAATTGCTAAGTCTATTAAAATGAAGGATTTATCGAATTTTATAGGTATAAAGTAAGAATAAAAAAAAGTAGCATTAAATTTGATGCTATTTTAGAATTATTTTCTTATTTTTAAGCGAACTGATACATAAAGATTTTCCTTTGAATTTTAATTACTCTACCATGAAAAATATATACATTTTCTTATTTTTAGTCTTGTTTTCTGTTTTTTCTAAGCCCGTAGAAAGCTATGGTCAGATAGATACTCGGTTTTGGTTTGCTGCTCCAGAAGTATCAAAAGGACATGGAGATAGAGATATTTTTATGCGTTTCGCTACTTTTGACCAACCTGCTACGGTCGTAATTAGTATGCCTGCTACTCCTGCTTTTGTACCTATTGTACTCAATATTGCAGCTTTTGGTTCTGCCTTTACCAACCTTACTCCCTTTATTGATTTGATAGAAACACCCAATCCCATAAATACAGCAGCAGCAGATGATAATGCAAATCGTAATTATTCTACTCGTTTTCGCTCTGGTATTTTAGTGGAATCTACAACAAGAATTACAGCTTATTACGAAGTAAATAGAGGTAACAACCCCGATATTTTTGCCTTAAAAGGAAAAAATGGTTTGGGTACAGATTTTTATGTACCTATGCAAACAGCTTGGAATCATGAAACAGGGCTAACTCCTAATGGACACTCTGGTTTTGTGATTGTAGCTACTGAAGACAATACTACTGTTACAGTTACGACCACAAAACCTACTCGTTCTCTTGGTGCAGGTACGTCAGGTACAACAGCTCCCGCAGGGACTTACATAATCAACCTAAATAGAGGACAAACCTATACAGTAGCAGCACAACAACCCTCAGCAGGAAATGCACCTGCGGGTTCCCATGTTGTTGCTAATAAGCCAGTAACTGTTACTTTATATCACGATTCTATTAATTCTGGAGCCAATGGGTGTTACGATTTGGCAGGAGATCAACTTGTGCCAGTAGATATTGTAGGAGACGAGTATATTGTCATGCGTGGAACTTTAGGTGTAGGTGCTACAACACAACCTGAAAAAGTGTATATATTGGCTACTCAACCTGGTACTACATTTACTGTCAATAGAAATGGAACTCCTATCGCAGGAACCCCTACCCTAGCAGCAGGACAACAGTATGTTTTTGACATGGATTCTACAGCTCACCCCAAAGCCTATATAAAATCAAACAAGCCTATTTATGTACTTCACATGTCGGGGTATGGCTGTGAAACGGGAGCCGCTATTTTGCCTCCTATTGAATGTACGGGTTCTCGTTTGGTACAATTCAATCGTTCTACGAATGAGAGTTTTAGTTTAACTTTACTTGTCAAAGAAGGAGGGCAAGGAGATTTTACACTTGATGGAGTTGCTATTCCAGTATCTAATTTTTCTCCAGTACCAGGTTCACCAGATGTAGATCCTGCTAATGGTACTCCAGATTGGTATTCAGCTCGTATTGATTACGATACAACAACAGTCCCAGTAGGGGGACATTCTGTTGCCAATTCAAGTACACTTTTTCATGCAGGTATTACCAACGGTGGAGCAACTTCTGGCTGTCGTTATGGATATTTTTCTTCCTTTAACTCCCTTAACTTAGGGCCTGATATTGCTATTTTTTATGGCTCAAATACTACATTAGATGCTTCTACATTTGGAGCTGTGAGTTATCTGTGGAGTACAGGCGAAACAACACCTCAAATTACGGTAAATGTACGACGAACCAATGACTATATTGTTGCTGTTGATTTAGGTCGTTGTATTGTCTATGATACTATCTGTGTAGGAACAGTAGAATATGTTTGGGTAGGAGATAATGGATCTAATTATGGAACTGCTACCAACTGGAGTGCGCCTTGTGGAGAAGATGGCATACCAAATTGTGATAGAGATATTGTAATTCCTGCCTTAGTAAACGGAACTCCACCAGCTTCTTTTCCTAGAATATTTGATAATAATACACAGGCTTGCCGGAATATAATCATAGAGAATGGAGCAAGTCTAACCATTGACCCATTAGGACAATTAAATGTCTGTGGAGACATGGTTCATTCGGGGCTGCTTACTATGCCAACAGGTTCTAAACTAGAATTTAGAGGAGTACAACCCCAAACTTACACAAAAAATGCAACAGGAACAGGCGAATTTGCAAATCTACGAATCAATAATCTTACCCCAGCACCCGATGTGGCTCGTGTTAAGGTTTCTGATGCAGGAACTCAAAACATGGTAATTAGTCCAACAGGAACACTTACTTTTATAAATGGGATTTTACGCACAGAAGAGCTTAAAGAGGTAGTGGTGCGTAATCCTTCGCCTACTGCTATTTTGGGTTATTCTCTAGCCAATTCTTCAGCAACCAATTTTGTAGGAGGAAGACTTAGACGTAGTATCAACCCATTAGGTTCGTATGACTTGCCAGTTGGTTTGGCAGTCGAAAATTTAGGTACTGCCACCTCTGACCCTGCCAAGAGAGCAACCATTACGAATACGAGAGCAGTTGATTGGATTGTAGATGAAACGTTTTGTGCTTTAAATCCTTTGCCTAATAATAGAGTAATTAATTTAATTGACAGTAGAAGCGATGTAGCCGATATACCTACTTACAGACATATAGCTTTACCTGCTGCAGTATCTATATTAGGAAATGCTCCACGTACGCTAGAAGCGTGGGTAAGAATTGGTGGCAATCCAAAAGACGGTGCTATTTTTTATGTAGGTAGAGATGCAACAAAAGAACTTTTTGCCTTACGCAAAGTAGGTACTAAAACTGGATATAGAATAGACTTAGGAGGAGGAGTAGTAAAAGATTTTAATATATCTGGAACTATCGGTGCTTGGAATCATTTTGCCATGACCTACAACGGTATATCCGAAGTAAAGGTGTATTTTAATGGAAGCGAAGTAGAATCTTTTAATATCACAGACTTAAATACAACAGGAGATTTTTATATTGGTAGATATAGAAATAACGCAGGTAAAAATTGGTATTTGCGTAGTACATACGATAATATACGAGTTTGGAATGTAGCAAGATCAGGATCAGAAATACTCTCTAATCTTTGTGTGCGTTATGAATGTACTGTACCACCAGAGTTGATTGGTAATTACGATATGGAAGATGGGTTTGGCTTTGCAGATACCAAAACTAGAAACTGTTCTATTGACCCATTGCAATATGAAAGAGCAAATGTAGCTTTTGAAACGCCAATGACAACTGCCAATAATCTATTATCTTTCTTTAATCAATATCCTTCTTTGCCTGTTTCTTCGCCAACAACTTATGTTTGTCAAGCTAACTTTGGTAGCTGTGAAGTCTTGAATCACGGTTTTTGGACTATTTCTGCCTTTAATAATGCAGCTCAAGTTGCTGGAGATGGAAGATATCGAATGACACTTTACAACAATGCTTATACAAACGCAGGTAGTTGTGGAAGTCCACAAGCAGCCATTATGAAACGTACCACAAATGCAAATCCTTGGGCAATTCCACTATTTCCTACTCTATGTACTAATAACTCAATAGGTTCAACATCTATGGAATATATGTTAGGTTTTTCTGACTTTGGTGTTCCGATGACTTTAGACCCTGTTATTTTGCCAGTAGATTTGATTGCTCTTACTGCCAAACCACTTATAAACTCTATTTTAGTAGAATGGAAAACTGCAAATGAAGTAAATAATGAAGGATTCGAAGTAATGCGTTCTACGGACGGACAAAACTTTGAAAAAGTAGGTTGGGTAGCTCAAAATAATACAGGAGTTTATTCTTTTGAAGACTTTGAAGTCAATACAAATCAGATGTATTATTACCGTCTTAATCAAATTGATAATAATGGAGAAATAAAAATTAGCCCTGTTGTAGATGCTAAAATTGATGGAAGTCTGTCTGGTGGAATAAAAGTATATCCAAATCCAACAGAAAACAATTTTACCATTGATTTGGGAGAAACTTATACAGCAAATACAACTTATCAAGTTGAGATTTATAATAGTATAGGAATGCTTTTGAGAAATAAAACGGTTAGTAATACTTCAAAAATAAATATGTCTTTAGAAGGCTTTGCAAAAGGAATGTACTTAGTAAAAGTAACAACACCTACTCGTACAAAATTTGTCAAACTACAAAAAGAGTAATCTTATTCTTTTGCTCAAAACAAAAATCTCCTTTACCAAACCAAAATTGATAGAGGAGATTTTTTTATCCTAAATTGTCCTATTATTTTTTACACTAAATCCAAAACCGAATGCGTACTGACTTCCAAATGATAAGAATTCAGACCTGTTTTGAGTGCGCCTTCAATATGCTGTGGACTATCATCTATAAAAAGTGTCTTTTGAGGATTCAAGTTATTTTCTTGTATTACAAAATCAAAAATTTCTCTGTTTGGTTTTCGCATTCCTACCAAATGAGAAAAATAAGCCTTTTCAAAAAGAGGTTCTAAACCTTCCATTTTATGACTATCTAAGACAATTTTATCAAAAGCCTTTTTATGAATTTCATTGGTATTACTCAATAAAAAAATACGTTTTTCTTTACCTATTTTTTCTAAAAACTCAATTCTTTCTTTGGGAATATCCAAAAGCATAGCATTCCAAGCTCTAATAATTTCTTGATGAGAAACATTCTTAGAAGATGATTTTTGCATGGCTTCTACAAACTGTTTTTCAGAAATATCGCCTGTTTCTAATTTATTAAAAATCTCTGTCTGACTTTTTTTGGAATATAACTCTGAAAAATCACTCCCAAAAAGTCTTTTAAATTCTTCTTCTGTTTTTTTATAATTCAGATTAATAATTACGCCTCCTAAATCAAAAATGATGGTTTCGTAATGGTTTAATTTTGGAGTTTGTATTGACATAATTTTTAGAAAATTGGTTTTTGAAAAATAAACTTTGTAAACAAAATTAGACATAAAAAAAAGGTTTTAAAAAACTATTCAAGATTATTTACTTGATTAATTTTTTAAAACCTTCTCATTACTTTACTTAAAATGTGGGCCCAATAGGATTCGAACCTATGACCCTCTGCGTGTAAGGCAGATGCTCTGAACCAGCTGAGCTATAGGCCCATTTTTTAACTTCTTTATTCTTTATGGGTAAATTTTTATTTTTTAGTCATTACTTTAAACGACTTCTTTACCCGAATTGAGAATGCAAAGTTACGCACCAAACTAATATCAGTCAAGTGTTTATTCAAAAAAAATGATTTATTTTTTAATTATTTTTGAAAAATTTTATAACTGCTTAATTATCAGCAAATAAAATTCAGAATTAGTTCATTAATTCTTTTACTTTAGAGTTTTTACTCATTTTTAATGCTCTTTAATTTTCAGAAATACTGTTCTTGCTAAACGAATTTAGTAATTTTGAAGAACTATTCAGCTACAATTATTTATTTTGATCTTATTTGCCTAGTCGATATATGAAATTCAATCATTTTGTTTCGCCTTTTATTTACCTTTTGGTTTTTGCTACATTTATTTTTTTCTTGGTTGGTTGTGCAAGTCAAAGTATGCCCACAGGAGGTTTGAAGGACATTACGCCACCCAAACTTCTTTCTACGTATCCAAATGACCAGTCGACAAACTTTAATGGCAATATGATTATTTTAGAATTTGATGAAGATATTACTACACAAAGATTACAAGAAGAGTTACAAATTTCTCCTTTTATTGATGGTACTTACAAATCAATAGTAAAAAAAAACACACTAACACTCAAATTTGATAAACCCTTTGAACCAAATACAACTTATACGTTCTCTTTTGGAAAAGGAGTTGTTGATTTTAATGAAAAAAATGTTCCCAAAAACATCAAATTAGCATTTAGTACAGGTGATAAAATTGATTCATTGCTTATTACAGGAACAATTTCAAGTCTTATGCGAGGAAATAAATTAGAAAATGCAATGGTAGGATTGTATGCTTATAATGATGCTGAAGCAGATTCTTTTGACATTACTAATCGTCGCCCTCTTTATTTTTCTTTGACAGATTCGGTAGGAAGATATGCTATCGAAAATATAAAATCAGGAAAATATAAAGTCTATGCACTCGCCGAACCAAAAGATAAAAGAGATTATGTATATAATAAAAATACAGAATTGATAGGTTTTTATGAAGAACCTTTACAAATCGGAACGAGCTATTCAGGAGTAGATTTTAAAGTAATACGCTATGATATTTTACCTTTTCGTATGTCGGGAGCAAGACAGAGAGCGCAATATTTTGAAATAAAATTTAATAAAAATATAGCTGATTATACTATCAAGTATCAAGATGAAGACAAAAATGTAGATTATGATACCCTTTTTTATCCTGTTATTCAAGATGAATATATCAATTTTTATAATCGAAATATGAATACAGAAGACTCTATTCCTGCTATCATGTCTTTTACGGATTCGATTGGAAATACGATTGATACTACACTTACCATTCAGTTTGGAAAAGTCAGAAAACCTCGTGAATCTCCTTTTACAATTAGAGAAGAACCAACTTCAAATACGGCGATTCTTCCTACAAAAGAATTAGATTTGAAATTATTTTTTAATAAACCTGTAGTTACTATGCAGTATGATAGTATTGTAATAGGCTTCAAAGGAGATAGCATAGGAACACTAACCACAGCAGCAGATTGGGAGTTTAATAAAAATAGAACTGAAGTTTCATTTATCAAAAAAATAGAACTTTCCACCGATAAAGAAGAAGCATTTCAATTACAAATACGTCCAAATACATTTATTTCAGTAGAGAATGATACACTTAAAGACTCCAAAAACTTATCGTATTCTCAAGGAGAAGAATCTAGTTATGGTGTAATTAGTGGGCAAGTTTTGGGTAAATATGATAATTTCATAATTGAAGTTCTTGGTGATAAAGGAAAAGTAGAACAAACGATACAAAATCAAAGAAAGTACAGATTTAAAAATCTTTCTCCAGGTAAAAAGACAATGAGAGCATTTATTGACACAAATGGAAATGGAAAATGGGATAATGGCGATTTTGAAAAGCGTATTTTGCCTGAACCTGTCATACATTTAGAGCGAGAGTTAGAACTAAAAGCCAACTGGGAATTTGAAGATGTAGATATAGATTTGGGGAATTAGACTAAAAAACACCTAATATCAAGAAAAAAATAGGGGCAAAAATAGAGCTTTACGTTTAGGTGCATAACAAATTGTCGCATGACAAAAAATAAAAACAGGGTTAAAACCCTGTTCAATTAAAAACTACTCTGAATTATAAATTGAATAGGGTTTTAACCCTACTGTTTACCCACATGT
>PFKD01000225.1 GCA_002784125.1 Flexibacter sp. CG_4_10_14_3_um_filter_32_15 | reverse complement strand
AGGATTTTAATTTATAGAATTTTGATTAAGCTGCTTAGCTGCGTCATATTTGTAGAAATTGAATTTTATCATTTTATATTAAAACATTATAATTATGCCAAATTCTTATACACAACTTTATGTTCAGCTTGTTTTTGCTGTAAAGGGAAGAAACAGTCTGATAAAAGAATCCTTTAGAGACGAATTACAAATGTACATTACAGGCATTGTAAATCAAGTAGGACATAAGCCTTTGGCAATCTATTGTATGCCAGACCATTTACATTTACTTATTGGATTAAATCCCAATTTGACTATTTCAGATTTGGTAAATAAAATAAAAACATCTTCTAATAAATTTATAAAAGATAAAAAATTTGTAAAGACAAAATTTGAATGGCAAAGAGGTTATGGGGCATTTACTTATTCGAAATCTGCTTTAGATAAAGTTGTAAAGTATATTTTGAATCAACCCGAACATCATAAAAAAAGAACATTTAAAGAGGAATACATTTTGTTATTAAAGAAATTTGAGATTGAATATGAAGAAAAGTATTTATTTGAATGGATTGAAGATAAATAATTTTAATACTAAACAAGGGTTTCAATATTACGCAGCTATGCAGCTTTAAATTCTGTTTTTTTGTGCGATGTTTCTACAAATACCATGCAGCTACGCAGCTTGAAAAGACAGAAAATAAAATGCTCAAAACTGAAAATCTAACCATTGGTTATCCTTCTAAAATAATTTTAGAAAATCTTAATTTACATTTAGAAAAAGGAAAACTAACAGCTCTTTTAGGAATAAATGGTGCAGGAAAATCTACGCTTTTAAGAACTATTGCAGGGGTGCAAAAACCAATTATGGGAACTGTTTTTATAGATTACAACAAATCCCAGAAAATAATTAAAAAATCTATTCAAAAACTTTCTAAAAAGGAAATTGCCAAAAAGATAAGTTTGGTTTTGACAGAACAAGCGATTACTACTCGCCTAACAGTCAAAGAATTGATTGCTTTGGGGCGTTATCCTCATACATCATGGAATGGAAGTTTTGACAAGGAAGACCAAAAAATGATTGATTGGGCAATAGAAGCTGTCGGAATGAATGACTATGCAGAAATTCCGATAGGAGAATTGAGCGACGGGCTTAGACAAAAAACGATGATTGGGCGAGCCTTAGCGCAAGAAGGCGATATTTTGCTTTTAGATGAACCTACAGCACATTTGGATTTGGTAAATCGTAGTGAAGTGATGCTACTTTTATCACAGATTGCAACGGAGTTTGATAAAGCAATTCTAGTTTCTACACATGAATTAGACTTGATTTTGCAGATTGCTCACAAATTATGGTTGATTTCTTCTAGTTCTGAAAACAAATTAAATCAAAAAGGAAAACTGCAAAATCGTAAATTACTCGTTGGTTTGGCAGAAGAACTGGTTTTGAATGGAGAATTGGCAAATGCTTTTGTGCGGCCTCCTCTTTATTTTGATAGAGAAAAAGGAAATTTCAAGATTCAGAATAAAGAACACAAAATTACTTTTTTTATCGAAGGAGATGCAATCGGAACATATTGGACAAAATTAGCACTAGAAAAACGAGGAATTTATTCAGAAATTAGGAATAATAAAATTGATAATGAAAATAATTTGATTGTCAAAGTAAAAAGAGAAAATGAAAATAGTTGGCAATGGTTTTTTGAAGAACGAGAATTTCAGAATTTAGAGGTGTTTTTAGAGTTTATAGAGTGTTGTTAGGGCTTAACTTGTAGCGTTTAATTGTGATTTAAATATCTGGTTATCAACAATTTAATCTTTTCACCCATTGCAAAAGGTAGCCCAAATTAAACCCACGAATTTATTCGTGAGAAAAAACTAATCGGCACTTAGTAACCGTTTTAATGGTTTTTTATAGAACAAAACGGTTAAAACCGTTACCAAACGTATTTTTTTCTTGCTCCCACAACTTTAGTTGTGGGTTAAAGAGGATACCCTTTTGCAAAACAAAATACTTATAAAACCTTGAAAATAAATAAGTTATAAGAAAATTAATCTCTACAACTTAAACAAACAAGTGTAATTAATATTGTTTTTTTAGAATAAACTACACTACACAAGTAATTTTGGGTGTATAACAAATTATTGTTTTTTGTAGGGAAAAGGCTTGCCTTTTCCTAAACCAGCTGTTTGTATCAAAAAAAATACCTGTATGGAAGGAAAAAGTAAGCTTTTTCCCTACATAAGTAAATGGACACCTGCCAAAGCAGCGAAGCTAATTTAAAATGGATAATTGATAATTACATAAAGTATTGATTATCAAGTTGTTACATTAAAAAATAAGATGCATTAATTTTGTACGATTACTTAGCACAACTTGAAAAATTTCAAGATGATTTTCAATCTTTACTAAAATTTCTTAATCAAGTCAATTTTTTATAAGAAAGTCCTGATTAGAAATGTTAAAGAGTAAATAATTTTAGGATTTTGATTACTTTTGCAAAATGAAAAAATAGGCACTTTTTGCCTTCATTTCTACTCAAAATTTATTGAAGAAATAGCATTTTGATTTTGAATTTCCTATATTTCAAACTTTCTAAAAAGTTTTATCGAAAAATGATTTTTATTTCTATAAAATCAATCATTCAATACAACTACAATACGAAAAACAACACACAATACAGGACACAAATTTTACCAATAACATTAATATGGATTTTATAAAACTCATTGAAGTACGTTCAGAATTAGGAGCAGGAACACGAGGCGCAAGTATGGGTGTAGATGCACTCAAAACAGCTTGTTTGGACAAAGGAAGCGATTATTTTATTCGTTTTGATATTGCAGAAGTAGAAACAGAAAACGATGCTCTTTTCGAACCTACTCCTTACGATCATGCAAAACACGTAGATTCGGTCTATAAAGTAGAGCGCAGAACTTGTGAAGCCGTAAGAGATGCCATTGAAGATGGTTATTTTCCTTTGATTTTGGCTGGCGACCATTCCACAGCAGCAGGTTCGATTGCAGGAATAAAACTAGCTTATCCCAACAAACGATTAGGTGTAATTTGGATAGATGCACACGCAGATATGCACTCGCCTTATACCAGCCCTTCTGGAAATATTCACGGAATGCCTCTAGCCATTGCAACAGGAGAAGACAATAAAGAATCTCGTAAAAATGACCCTCATCCAGATACTGTAAAATGGTGGAACAAACTCAAACATATTGGAGGAAATGGACAAAATATTTTACCTCAAGACATTGTTTTTATTTCGGTTAGAGATATAGAAGAAGAAGAAGAGTTTTTGATACACAAGTACGTAATTCGTAATTTTCCTACTTCAGAAGTTAATTCTAAAGGTGTAGAAATAATTGCTGAGGAGGTTTTGGAGCGTTTAGAACATTGTGATTTGATTTATATTTCTTTTGATGTCGATAGTCTTGACCCAAAAATATCAGAAGGAACTGGAACGCCAGTTGAAAATGGACTTAGTGTAGAACAAGCCAAACAACTCAACTCTCTTTTGATAAGCAACGACAAAGTTTGTGCTTGGGAAATGGTAGAAGTAAATCCTACTTTAGACTGGGAAAATGCAATGGCAGAAGAAGCCTTTGATATTTTGGAATATGTAACTGATAGCCTTTCCGAATCAAGAGAAGTTTCTACTCGTCAAAAATTGGATATACAACACCCTCGTAATCCGTCTGAATTAGAAGGATATTTCAGAACGATTGCAGAAGAAATTGTAGAAGAAGAGGAATAATTAGGAAATAGAAATTGGGGAATAGAAATTGGGGAATTTCCTAATTCCCAATTTCCACTCCCTAATTCCCATTAATTCCTCAAATAAAAATCAGCAATTACAAGGGCAGCCATCGCTTCCACAATCGGAACAGCTCTAGGAACTACACAAGGATCGTGTCTTCCTTTTCCAGAAACAGTAACTTTATTTCCTTCTGTATCAACACTTTCTTGGTCTTGCATCAGCGTAGCAACAGGCTTAAAGGCAACCTTGAAATAAATAGCTTCGCCATTACTAATTCCTCCTTGTATTCCTCCTGAATGATTTGTTTTTGTGCGAATTTTGCCAGTTGAGTCTGTATAAAATTCGTCATTGTGTTCTGAACCTTTGAGTTTTACGCCTTCAAAACCACTTCCATACTCAAAACCTTTTACAGCATTTATACTCAACATTGCCTTTCCTAGTTCGGCATGTAGTTTGTCAAAAACAGGTTCTCCCAAACCAACAGGAACATTTTTTAATACACAAGAAACCACGCCACCGATTGTATCGCCTTCATTTTTGACTTTTTCTATTAAATCAATCATTTTTTTTGATGTTTCTTCATCTGGACAGCGAATAATATTTTCTTTATTTTTGTTATACTTAGAAAAATTTAATTCTGAATAGTCTTTTTGTAATGCAATATTTCCTACTTGAGAAACATATCCTTGTATAGAAATTCCTTTTGATTTTAAGAATAATTTTGCAATTGCTCCTGCTGCTACTCGTGCAGCCGTTTCTCTTGCCGAACTTCTTCCACCACCTCTATAATCTCTATTTCCATATTTTTGTTGGTAGGTGTAATCTGCATGAGAAGGACGGAATTTTGTAGCAATATGTGAATAATCGCCACTTTTTTGGTCTTGATTAGGAATAAAGATAGCTAAAGGAGTTCCAGTACTTTTTCCTTCAAAGATGCCTGATAAAATTTGCAGGTCATCTTTTTCTTTGCGAGGAGTTGTTATTTTGGATTGCCCTGGTTTTCTGCGTTTCATTTCACTTGCCAAAAAATCCAAATCTATCTCCAAACCAGCAGGACAGCCATCAATGACAACGCCAATTCCTTCGCCGTGAGATTCTCCAAAAGTGGTTATTCTAAAAATATGTCCGAATGTATTCAAGTATAATTAAGGTTTTATTTTAGTTCTAATTTTATTTTCTTGGCTCTTAATAGATTTTGGACTGATAGTAATAAAAACTTGATTAACTCATTTATTAGCAAAATATTAGTTCGTTTTTTCCATAGCACAGGGTTTGCAAACCCTGCGCTATGGAAAAAACAATACTTTTTCAGAATAAAATTTGGTAATCACAAAACTTGTTTATTATCAGTCCAATATCAGATAAGAGCCATTTTCTTTTAAAACAGCTCCTAAAAAATCAATAGAAACATCAAAAATCTGTGCTATTTCTTCATTGTTGATAGCAATATCTAAATTCATTTCAGATAAAGTGATAATCCTCTTTTTTAATTCTCTTTTTTAATTCTCTTTCAAAACCTCTCTTAAATCTTTCCTTGTACCCTGCTTGATAACGAAGGTCTTTTTCCATATAAAAGTAAAAGCCATAATTGCTAAGTAGTTAGACAGAAATAATAATGTATTTAACTTTTAATAAGGCTACATAAAGTTATTTGATAATGTAGTTAGCTGTGGTGATTCGTAAAATCTGTACAATCCGTGTTCTAATTAACTGTTACATTAATTATGTTTTATTACTTAACTGGTTTGTAAACTAACATTGGATTTTATTTGTTTTGTCTTAATACAGTTTCTACAAAATCAATAGATACAGCTAAATATTGAGCTATTTGTTCATTACTTGTTCCTCTTTTTGAAAGAACAAGAAGGGCTTTTGTGTTAGCTTTCTCTTCTCTTCTTTTTTCTCCCCTACTTTTTTACTTTCTTGAAAATGAATGTCTTTTTCCATGTTATATGTAAATGCCATAGCTAATAATTGGTTTATAAATTGACGTTGAAAATCTTTTAAATTTGCTAGTACATCTAACTGTATAACGGATTTTCTGTGTTTAAAGTTTTCAATAGAAAGAGGTTTTAATTTTTGTAATACTTGTTTTATTACTTGTTCGGCTTTTTCATTTCCAAAATCTGCTAGAATAGATAAAATAATTTCCAACAGTAAAAAAATAGGCTCGTCCGACTTTTTAACGAAAGACTGTGTGTTCAGTTCCTCAGAAGCGCTATATAGTTTTAATTACGCTTCCTCAAAAGCGTGATAAAAGTACCTAAATCACACTTCTGAGGAAGTGTTTTGTTCGTTTGTGAGCAAACGAACACACAAAATAAGTTGTAAACTTTGTTTATTTCTTGTTCCTAATGAAAATTTTTGAGATGTCAGAATGGTTTCAGATTACCGAAAAACTACTGACAAAGTTTTTTAAAACCTAAATGCCATACTCTTCCAAAAAAAAGACACTTTTTATCATGTCATCGTGCAGAATTCTATCTTTTTGTAGAGGTTCTACGTAATTTCTATAATCTGATAAAAATTCTTCTAGCTTTTCTGATGTTTTCAGTGGTCTTCTAAACTCTATTGCTTGAGCTGCTGCCATTAGTTCTATTCCCAAAATTCGTTTTACATTTTGAAGAATCTTGTAGAGTTTTGTTGCTGCATTTGCCCCCATACTTACGTGATCTTCTTGTCCTTTTGAAGAAATAATACTATCCACACTTGCAGGCGTACAAAGCTGTTTGTTCTGACTGACAATCGAAGCTGCCGTATATTGTGCTATCATCATTCCCGAATGCAAACCCGAATCACGCACCAAAAAAGGAGGTAAATTTCGCTCTCCTGCCATCAATAAATAGGTTCTACGTTCCGAAATGCTTCCTAATTCTGCCAGTGCAATCGCTGCAAAATCTAAAGAAATAGCTAAAGGTTGTCCGTGAAAATTTCCACCTGACAGAATTTTGTCTGCATCAGGAAAAACATTTGGATTGTCTGTAACCGAATTAATTTCACACTCAAAAACAGAATTGATATAATTAAAAGCATCTTTACTTGCGCCCTGTACCTGTGGCATACAACGGAAAGAATACGGATCTTGAACATGTGCTTTGGGTTGTAGCATAATTTCACTTCCCACTAAAAGTTTTCTAATCGTTTTTGCTGTGGCAATTTGTCCTTTATGTGGACGGATTTTGTGTGTAAGCTCATCAAAAGGCTCCGAACGACACAAAAAAGCATCTGCCGAAAGTGCGCCAATCGTATCACTAAAATTATTCAGATTTTGAGCTTCCACCATACACGCAACACCATAGGCACTCATAAACTGCGTTCCGTTGAGCATTGCCAAGCCTTCTTTTGCCTTTAATTTTATTGGATTCCAGTTTTTTTGCTTTAAAATATCTTCTGTTTTGTGCTTTTGGTAAATTCCGTTTTTGTCTTTTATTTGCACTACTCCCATTCCAATAACAGGCAAAGCCAAGTGCGCCAAAGGAGCTAAATCGCCAGACGCACCCAAAGAACCTAGTTCGTAAACAACAGGCAGAATATCTTCATTATAAAAATCAATAAGTCTTTGAACGGTTTGAAGCTGAACGCCTGAATGTCCATAAGAAAGCGACTGAATTTTGAGAAGTAACATCAAACGAACAATAAAAGTAGGTACTTCATCGCCCATTCCACAAGCGTGCGACATCACTAAATTTTCTTGCAATTCACTAATTTGCTCTCTAGGAATTTTGTAATTACATAAATACCCAAAACCTGTATTAACACCATAAACGGCTTCTTCGCTCTGTGTAATAAGATTTTCTAAATAGACTTGTGCTTTTATTATTTGCGTTTTGCTTTCTTTTGAAAGCTCTATTTTTGTATGATTTTTGGCAATTTGATAAATTTCTTGAATAGAAATAGTTTGATTTGAAATTTGATGCAGCATAAAGTAATATAGTTTGTGTGTGTGTTTTTCTGACTTTTGTTTAAAGGTAAATATAAAGTTACAAAAGTAAAAAAAATGAGGGAACACATAAACAAATTGAATATCAAGCAAACAGCTTTTCTACTGTACCCTACTATTTTTTAAGACCTCGTTGCCAGCTGCATTTGAGCGTGTGTATAACAAATTGTCGTTTTTTGTAGGAAAAAGGCAAGCCTTTTCTCTACATAATACAAATTGACTAAGCGACACCCGAAGAGCAGCGTAGCTAATTTGTTATGCACCCATTTGAGCCTCAACGACGGTTGTTTAAAAATAAAAATAGTAGGGTAGAACACAGCTTTTCCAGTCCAAAGAAATCTAACTCTTTTCTACATTTGACTTTACTATTTTTTAATCAAAATCTTGTGGATTTAGCTATTTTAGAATATACTAACCCTCTAAAACATGCTACATTTACCCACAGGATTTGA
>PFKD01000302.1 GCA_002784125.1 Flexibacter sp. CG_4_10_14_3_um_filter_32_15 | reverse complement strand
TCTAAACAACAAGTAAAAAACGTATTAGAACGATTTTCTGGAATGGGAAACTTTTCCTAAGTCTCCAATAAAAATAGTGATATTTTATACTCCACCGTCAACGAGGCGTTGCCGTCGTTGAGGTTTTTGAGAAACAATCCTCGTTGACGGCGAAGCCTCAAAGACGGTAGAAAAACGTAAATAAACTTTTGTTACACGGAATAGGTCAGTTTCGTAGAACACCGTTGTAGTCATTTTCTCCTATTTTTAGTCTTAGTAGACGGTCTGCCCTTTGGGACTGACCTATTTATTTGAAAAAGGTCTAGTAGTATGATTTTCTATATTAAAAGAGCAAACTACAACTTCTTGTAAAACTTAAAATACATTTATTTTATAAATTATAATCAAAATGAAACAAATATTTTATTCTAGCTTAATTTTCATATCAATTTTTATAATCAATTTTTCTTGTACAAATAAAACTACACAAGAAGAAGAAAACACAGAAGTATCAGAATCAACTTCTGACAAAACAGAACAAAAATACGAATGGACAGACTGCCAAAACTGTGGAATGCCTACCAATGATTTCCCAAACTGGCAAGTGATGCTAAAAGCAAATTCTGAAAATTTAGCTTTCTGTGCGCCTCGTTGTATGTTTATTCATTTGGCAGACTCTTCAAATAATGTCGCTACTTCTATCGAAAAAATGGAAGTTACAGATTATTATACCACGCAAAAAATAGATGGAAAAACAGCTTTTTATGTAACAGGAAGCGACAAAACAAGCCCAATGGGAAAAGATTTTGTTCCTTTTGCTAAAAAAGAAGATGCTCAAAATTTTATGACTGAACACAACGGCAAAAAAATCTATTCTTTTGGAGAGATTAACAAAGAAGCTGTTGTTTTAGAATTGAAGTAATTTATTTTCTACCATTATCAACGTCTGATTACAGACGATTCCTAAGGTAAAATGTATTTTGTTTTTACTTTTCCAATTCTTCAAAAGTTTTATTTTTCTTAGCAAAATACTGCCACACAATACTTTTGGGATAGACAATCGAAGGAAGTTTTAGATTACCAAACTTTTTTTGATTGTCTTTTCTTTTTGCCAAAATAGAAGAAAGATTCGCATACATATAAAAATGAGCTTTCAAGATAGCTAATGTAAATTTTGGTTTTCCATCTAAAAGAAATTTAGTACCTGCTATTCCGTCCAAAATCATTCTAAAATAGATTTTAAAGAATAGATTTTTGGAAGGTAAATTTTTGAGCAATAAAGTCAATCCATTTCTAAAATTAAGATAGGTTTTTCTTTCACTCATTGGATTCAATGTTCCTCCTCCTAAGTGAAAAATGGTGCTTTCAGGACAATAAACAATCTTTTTTCCAGTATGATGAATTCGCCAACACAAATCTATTTCTTCCATGTGAGCAAAGAAATCTTTATCTAATCCTCCTAAATCGTGATACACTTCTGCACGAATTGCCATGGCTGCACCTGTCGCCCAAAAAATAGGAATTTGATTGTCGTATTGACTTTTATCTTCTTCCAAAGTATCAAAAATTCGTCCTCTACAAAAAGGATAACCCAAATAATCGATCATTCCACCTGCTGCTCCTGCGTGTTCGAAAAGGTGTTTGTGAGCGTGCATTCTAATTTTTGGCTGAATAGCTGAAATATTCTTTTCTGTATCTTTTTCAAAAATTTCTAAAATAGGATTAAGCCAATTTTGAGTAACTTCTACATCAGAATTGAGCAGAATATAATAATCAAACTTTTTACTATTATTCTGTTCGCCTTCATTTTTCAAATTTTCTAAGGCTTGATTATATCCTTCTGCAAAACCGTGATTTTGAGATAATTCTATTCTTATAATCTGTGGATAATTTGCTTTCAAATAATCAATAGAATTATCAGTAGAAGCATTATCAGCAATGATTATTTCTGTAAAATCATTCGTGCTATGTTCAATAACAGAAGGCAAAAAAACTGGAAATAATTTCTCACCATTATAATTTAGGATAACGACAGCTATTTTTGAGTTCAATTTCTTAGGGATTGGGAAATGGGAAATGGATATTGGGAAATGGGGATTAGGGAATTTTCATTTCCTAATTCCCATTTTCCTTGTATTTGTACACAAAATTAGGAGTTTCTAACGGAATTATTCCTTCTTGGTAATTTTTATCTAAATAATTTACATTATCTATGCCGTTGTTAGTGTCCTCACCAACGACATAAATCGAATTATCAGCTACTTCTTTACGAAATGAAAATGCCATAAATGCACCTACAATTCCACCAATTAGGTGGGATTCCCACGAAATACGATTTAAAACTGCCTTTTCTGTTGGAAAAATAGTTTCTAACATTCCTGCATAAACAAACATAATCGTAAAACTAATCATAAGCGAACGCCTATCTCTCCGAAAAATACCACTAAAAAACAGAAAACTAGCCAACGAATAAACCCAACCACTTGCACCAATATGATAGGCAGAACGAGCAAAAAGCCAAACGCCAAAACCAGTTAGGAATAAATTTATCCACAAAACTTTTTCAGACAGCGCAGGATAAAGCACAAAGAGTCCAATTCCAAGCATAATAAATGCAACTGTATTCGAACCCAAGTGCATCCAATCGCCATGCAACCATACACTCAAAAAAATGCCGATTATTCCCTCTTTACTTCTAGGATAACCGACCCAATGCGACCAGTTTTGTTCCCACATCCATTCAGTCAAATAAACTGCCCAAAAAACAGAGGCTATAAGTAAAATATAGCGAACAGATTGCGAAATGGTTTGTGTGTTTTCTTTCATTTTTATTTCTTTAAAACCCTAAGGGTCTTCGAAAACCCTTAGGATTTATTTGTTATACAGAAGCCGTTTCTGCACTTCTTTCAATTTTCTTTACAAGTCCTTGCAAAACTTTTCCTGCTCCACACTCAGTAAATTTAGTTACTCCGTCGTTGTGCATATTTTGAATAGTTTGTGTCCAACGCACAGGCGCAGTCAGTTGAGCAATCAAATTTTCTTTGATTTTTGTAGGTTCTGTGTAAGGTTTTGCATCCACATTTTGATAAATCGGACAAGAAGGCGATTCGATATTCACTTCATTGATAGCAGCAGCCAGTTCTTCTCTAGCCGATTCCATCAAAGGCGAATGAAAAGCACCACCTACATTGAGCATCAAAGCACGTTTTGCACCTGCTTGTTTCATTGCTGCACAAGCCAGTTCTACACCTTTTATCGAACCCGAAATAACAAGTTGCCCCACACAATTATAATTTGCAGGAACTACTATTTCATTATTTTCTTTAGCTACTTTTTTACATACTTTTTCAGCCGTTTCATCATCTAAAGCTAAAATTGCAGCCATGGTAGAAGGCTCTTTTTCACAGGCTTTTTGCATTGCTTCTGCACGAACTTTCACAAGTCTTAGTCCATCTTCAAACGAAAGCGCACCAGCAGCCACAAGAGCCGAAAACTCCCCCAAAGAATGCCCAGCAACAGCATCAGGCTTGAAATTTTCAGTTACTTTTGCCAAAATGACAGAATGAAGAAAAATAGCAGGTTGAGTAACATTGGTTTGTTTGAGGTCTTCAGTTGTACCTTCAAACATCAAATCTGTAATTCTGAAACCCAAAATTTCGTTTCCTTTTTCGAAAAGCTCTTTGGCAGTTTCGTTTGTTTCGTATAATTCTTTGCCCATTCCGACAAATTGTGAGCCTTGACCAGGGAAAACATAAGCATTCATATAAATAGTGTTTTAGGGTTGTTCTGTAAAATTTTATGACATTTAAGAGATTAAATAAAGCCAAAAATAAGAAATTTTTACGTTCTATCTGTTTATAGATTATTTTATCCATTTCAGAGAAAAAATATTTGTGTATTTTTAGAAAATCAAAAAACCTCAACGCTAACTTTAATTAGAATAAAAAATTATGGAAAACGAAAATAATATTCCACAAACTAGCATCGGACTGACACCTACTGACGAATTTGCAAACCTAAGACAAGAAGGATATAGTGTAGAATTTGGAAACACATTAAATGGTGCGTGGGATTTGATAAAACCTTGTTTGGCACAACTTATTTCTTATACTCTTTTTTGCTTCTTTGCTGATTTGACCTTGTCTTTTATCATTCCACAAATTGTAAGTTTTTTGGGCGATTTGGGGTATTTGGTGGGTACAATAGTAAATCTGACTTTAGTTTCAGCTCTTTTAGCTGGTTTTTATTCCTTTTTTGAAAAGGTTTATAAAAAAGATAAATTTGATTTTCATAATTTATTTGATGGTTTTCAGCATATCGGACAACTTGCTTTGCACCAAATTTTGGTCGTTATTATGGTTATTCTTCCTTTTTTGAGTCTATTTTTTTTAGCGCAAGAATTCGGAATTAATCAAACAGTAGATATTTTTGACATAGAAACTTACGAAAAATTCACAATTCTTTTTTATGTAATTTTTACAATTCCGTCTCTTTTGGTTTTTACATTGTATATTTTCGTACCTATTTTGATTGTGGTGACAAGAATGAATTTTTGGTCTGCTATGGAGGTAAGTCGCAAACTTGTTTTGGGTAATTTTATAGGCGTTTTTGGTTTTGTTATCGGATTTACACTCATCAATATCGTAGGATTACTTTTCTTAGGTATCGGAACATTATTTACAATTCCTTTTACATTTGCAGCTACTTTTGTTCTTTATACAAAATTGATTGAAAAAAATGGAGGAGGAACTGATTTTGGAGGCGATTTTTATAGTGATGAAAATGCTCCTTTAGATGCTTTTTAAAATAAATTTAGAAGTCAGATTTTAGAAGTAAAACCAAATAAGAAATTAAAAAATGTATTGTTCATTCTCTTGGTTTTCCTCTTAATTCTCTGTGGTTAAAATGTATTTTTATTCAAAATGTGTATTATGATAAAATTAAAATCCAAAAATTTTCAAAAGACAAAAGATTTTTTAGAAGAAAAATATGAAAAATACAATCATACCGATTTTATAGAAAATGACCCTATTCAAATTCCTCACCGATTCACAAAAAAACAAGATATCGAAATTTCGGCTCTTTTTGCTGCTGTTTTGGCGTGGGGATTACGAAAAACAATTATCAATAAATGTAATTTGATAATGGAATTGCTGGATAATTCGCCACACGATTTTATTCTAAATCATAAATCATCAGACCTAAATAATGTAGGTTTTCAAGAATTCAAACATCGAACATTTAATTCTACTGATTTACTTTATTTCATAGATTTTTTGCAGCGATTTTATCAAAAAAATGATTCTTTAGAAATTCTTTTTTCTTCAAAAGAAACTCAAAAAGAAAATTTGGCTCATTTCCACAATACATTTTTTGATATAGATTATGCTCCACAACGCACCAAAAAACACATCAGTACGCCAGAAAGAAAATCAGCTTGTAAAAGACTAAATATGTATTTGCGTTGGCTTGTCCGAAAAGATGATAAAGGCGTAGATTTTGGAATTTGGGAGAATATTTCGCCTTCTGTTTTGATTTGTCCGTTAGATATTCACGTAGAAAGAGAAAGCAAAAAGTTAGGGCTTTTGGAGCGAACTATTTCAGATTGGAAAGCAGCCGAAGAACTTACCCAAAACTTGAAATTATTTGATAAAAACGACCCTGTAAAGTATGATTTTGCTCTTTTTGGATTGGGTGTGGAAAATAAAAAACGATGAATGAATCTATTGTTTTATAGGCTAAAAAATTGTATCTTTAAATAATAAAACTATGAAAATATTTTTGCAAGAAGCAAAAAACAACAAGACTGTTGAAGCTCTAATTTCCTTATCTAAAAGTAATGAACTTCCACTTCAAAAAGAGGGTTGGTTATTTAACTGGAAAAAGTTAGCTAAAGAAAAAGGAGCTATGTTTTACAAACTAACTACATCAGAAAATCCTCACATAATTGAAGGCATGCTAATGCTTACTTTAATTGATGAAGAAATGATTTATATGAATAATATTGAAGTTGCGCCACACAATTATGGTAAACAAGGGAAGTTTGATAACGTAGCAGGAAGTTTAATAGCTTTTGCCTGTTATAAGGGAAATGAACTAGGTAAAAATGGATATATAGGTTTTGTTTCTTTTGATAGTAAAACAGAACTTGCTGATTTGTATCAAAAAAAATATGGAGCAACACCTTTTAGAGGAACAAAAATGTTTTTTGAACCAAAAGATGGAAAAGCACTCATAAAAAAATACTTGTTAATAGACTTTTAATAAAAATAAACAAAAATGAAAAATAAATTTATGAACGAAGGTGGAATAAATGGCTTAGGACTAAGTAAAATAGATACAGAAAGCAAAGACTTTAAAGATTTACAAGCTACTATTCTTTCAAAATATAACCTTCAAAGTGATATAGAGAAACTAAAAAACAAAATTTTATCTATTCGCTTTCAAATGGAATCTTATTTGGATAATGAAACTACATTAGAAAATGAAAAGATAATGGTAGGAGATTTTATAAAAAAACTTCTCTCTACGTTGTCAATAAAAAACTCTGTTTTTTCTGATTATATTAATTATGACTTGAAAAAATTTAATGATTTAATAGAAGGCAAAGAAAAAATAAATTCAGATGTGGCTATAAAACTGGGTAAAATTTTTGATTTGAACCCTACAATTTGGTTACAAATAGAAAACAAAAATGAATTAATGCAAGAAATAAAATCTAAAAAAGAAATATATAACAAATACAACCTTGAAAGTTTATTATCTATAGCAAGTTAAAATCATTTCGCAATCACACGAATACTACTTTTAACTTTATCAATTTTTTCTTTTAAAGAATCCATATCATTACCCAAAATGGTAATATGTCCCATTTTACGTGCTGGTTTGGTTGTTTTTTTTCCATAAATATGAGGATAGACGTTTTCCAAATCTAATAATTTATCTAATCCTTCATAAAATGGTGTTCCTGTATGATTTTCTTCTCCTATTAAATTAAGGATTGCTGCCGAACTTCGAAGTGTCGTTTTGCCTAAAGGAAGGTTCATAATTGAACGCAAATGTTGAGCATATTGGGAAATCGTGCAGGCTTCTATGGTGTGATGTCCACTATTATGAGGGCGAGGCGCAACTTCATTGACTAAAATATGTCCTTTTTTATCTAAAAATAATTCTACTACTAAAAGACCTACCATTCCATTTATTCCCTCTTTTTGCCCTAATTTTGTTATGACTTTTGTTGCTAACTGTATAGATTCTTCTTTTTCATTTTTTGTAAGAGTGGCAGGAGCTAATAAATAATCCAATAAATTGTATTTTTCATTTACTACCATTTCGACAGCATCAAAAACAGCTATTTCGCCTTTTTCATTTCTTGCCACAATCACAGAAATTTCCTTTTTAATATCTATTTTTTCTTCTAAAACTGAAGGCGCATCAAAACCATTTTGTTTTGCATCTTCTAAGCTCTTCAAAATCTGAACGCCTTTTCCGTCATAGCCATCTTTTCCTAGTTTTTGAACGATAGGAAATTTGTCTTCATTCTTACTTAAATAATTTATCAACCCTTCTTTATTATCAATCAAAACAAAATCAGAAGTAGGAATATTATTTTCTTTATAAAACTGTTTTTGTAGTCTTTTATCTTGAACAAGGCGAATAATAGCAGGTTGAGGAAATACTTTTTTGCCTTCTTTTTCTAATTGCTCAAGTGCATCAGCCGAAACTTTTTCGATTTCTATGGAAATAATATCCATCTGACGACCAAAATCCAAAACATCTTGATAATCTGTAATATCTCCTTTATGAAAATTTCTTGAAACCGTAGAGCAAGGCGCATCAGAATCATTTTCTAAAAAATGAAGTTCAATATCTAAATCAATGGCTGGAGAAATCAACATTCTGCCAAGCTGTCCACCTCCCAAAATTCCTACTTTTTTTTGTTGCATAACTAATTTAAGATGTTTTATAAAAATACTCTACTTTATATCTACACGATTTTTTAATTGCATATCGTTTCAAATTGAATAGAGTTGTGTAATTTTGTAGTTCAAAACTAGCGATTATCTAGTAAAAAAAATAGCCCTTTAAAAATAACTAAGTTTGACTTTACTATTTTATCTCCATCAAGCTACTGCTTGTGTCACTAAATCAGTAAGGTATCTTATTTTGTGCTTATAACTTTTAA
>PFKD01000304.1 GCA_002784125.1 Flexibacter sp. CG_4_10_14_3_um_filter_32_15 | reverse complement strand
TAGGGAATAGGAATTAGGGAATAGGAATTAGGGAATAGGAATTAGGGAATAGGAATTATTTTAAAAAAAATTTCTTAGTGATGTTTTTCTCATTATCCCCCTTTAAAATTAAATTAATTAAATACTTCTACTCTAAAAACTAAAATAGAATAGGGTTTGATTACACTTCCTGTTGCTCTTGAACCATATCCTAAATGAGAAGGAATATACAACATTCCTTTTCCTCCACGACCAATAAGAGGAATTCCTTCATCCCAGCCTTGTATAACTCGCCCTGTTCCAACAGGAAAAGAAAATGGCTGTTTTCCAAAAGAAGAATCAAATATTTCACCTGATAATAATGTTCCTTCATAATTTACAGTTACTGTTTCGCCAGTTTGAATAGGCGTTCCTTGTTCTGTAACTACATAATACAATCCAGATTCGGTTTTTTGGGGAGTAATATTATTTTCAGTAAAATAATCTTGAAGAATTTGGTCTTGTTCTTCTTTGCTTGAAGGATTTGCAGTTTCATCCTCTTTTTTACAAGCTGTAAATAGGACAAGTCCAATGAAAAGTAATGAGATGTATTTTGATAATTTCATTTTAATATACAGATTTAAAAAAGTAAGTAGTTAGGACTTAAAATTCTTAATCCAATACTTCCACTCTAAAAACAAGAGTAGAGTTTGGTTTGATTATTCCACCAGCACCACGTTCGCCATATCCTAAATGAGAAGGAATATATAAAGTTCCTTTTCCTCCTTTTCCGATAAGAGGAATACCTTCGTCCCAACCTTGTATCACTTGCCCTACTCCAATAGGAAACTCAATTGGATTTCCTCTGTCAAAAGAAGATTCAAATTTTTCTCCTGAAAGAAGTGTTCCTTCGTAATGAACTTTTATGGTCTGTCCTTTTTCAATAGGTGCTCCTTGCTCATCAATTACGTAATAAAGACCTGATTCTGTCTTTTTGAAGTTAGTAATTCCTTTTTCTACAAAATAGGTATTTTCTAAATAATCTATTTGGTTTTGTATTTTTGATTTTGCGTCCATTGCTTGTTGTTTTTGTTGTTCTTGTTGTTTTTTAGCCATTTCTTCCATGTATGCTTTCTGCATGGCTTCTAACTTAGCAGCATACTTTGGTGCTGAATAATTTTTTAGAATCTTTATCTCGTGTCTTAAAGAGCTTCCTTCTGGAATAAAAATAGGACGTATTTGTCCATTTTGAAAAACCGAATCAGAGTGAATAAATAAAGTCAAGCTATCTCCAATTTTGCCATCATTCATCATAATTTCTACAATCGGAATTTGTCTAGTCGTACTATCACGCAAATCTAAAATAAGAGGATAATCTTCATCTTCTGTACTTCTCAATAAAGAATCCTCACTATTGAAAATCTTCATGCTTAGCTCTACAATACTAGAATCTGTAATGGAAAGGGCATTTTTACGCTCTTTTTTTTTGGTCTGTAATTGATAACGAATTCCTTTAAACTCTTTCTCGTCTTTATTTTTTTTATTCTTATGTTGGGCATTTACTGAAAATGAAACACAAGTAATTAGAATAATGAGAATAAATCTATATAAAAACATAAAATTATTTTTGTCAGATAATAAATTTGTTTTTTATAAAAAATCATCAGATACCTTCTAAATTAAAGTATCTGATGATTTCATTAGGCTTTTTTATTTGCCTCCACCTTGCATGTTTTGTCCTTGCTGAGTTTCAGCTTTTGTAACGTCTTCCATTACTTCTACTTTAAAAACAAGCATTGCATTTGGAGGGATTGCACCTTGTGAGCCTTGCGCTCCGTATCCTAAATTAGAAGGAATATATAAAGTTCCTTTTCCACCACGACCAATAAGAGGAATTCCTTCGTCCCAGCCTTTGATTACTTGTCCGACACCAATAGGAAACTCAATAGGTTCTCCTCTATCAAAAGAAGAGTCAAATTTTTCACCTGATTCTAAGAGTGTTCCTTCATAATTTACTTTTACTTTATCTCCTTCTTTGATGTCTGTTTTTCCTTGTTTATCTATTGTATAATAAAGACCAGATTCTGTTTTCTTGAAATCAGTAATACCTTTTTCTTTAAAATAAGTGTTTTCGATATACTCTACTTGTTCTACTGATATTTTTTCAGATTCAGCTTGTGCTTCAGCTTGTTGTTTCATCATTTTTTCCATGTACTTCTGTTGCATAGCTTTTTGTTCAGCAGCAGCTTCTGTTGGAGTAAAATGCTTTACTAACTTAATTTCTTGACGAATTGAGCTTCCTTCTTCAATAAAAGGAGGACGAGGTTGTCCTTGTGCAAAAATAGAGTCTGAGTGTATAAACATCGTAACACTATCTCCAACTTTGCCTTCGTTTATCAAAATTTTCACAATACCCATCTTTGTGTTATTCGAATCACTCAAGTCTATCATGATAGGCATTTCCTCTGTGTAAGTATCACGCAATAAGGAATCTTTGCTATTATAAATTTTCATGGAAATTTGAATAACACTAGAGTCAGTTAATGCTAATCCATCTCCACGCTGACGAAGCATGTAACGAATCCCATCAAGTTCTTTTTCTTTGTTAAGTGAATCTGAATTACAAGACCACATAGTAGCACCAACAAGGGTAAATAGTATAAAACGGTATAAAAAAAGAGATTTCATTTTTTGTTTTTTAGATAAAATAACTACGGTTGATTAAAATAGATAACATTAAAGTTATCCCACAAAGGTCTAATATAAAAACCAAAGTAGAAAAGATTTATAGAAAATTAATTTTTGAGTAGTATTTGAGTAGTAATGAATAATTAATGTATAGTTGTGAGTTCTGAGCGATGTTCTTCAATAAGCTGCTCGAAACGCTCTACTACTTCTTTGATTGGCGCAATGCTTCTTCCTCCTGCTGCATTGTGATGCCCACCACCACCAAAATAATTACGAGCAAAATCAGCTACTGAAAATGTTCCTACCGAACGAAAAGACATTCTGACTTCATTGCCATAATCAATCAAAATAGCTGCAAAATCAATTCCTTCAATAGAGAGTGCATAATTTACAATTCCTTCTGTATCACCAGATTGAGTATTGTATTTACGAGTATCTTTTTGTTTCAAGACAAAATAAGCTGTATTCAAATCTTGTCTAACAATCAAACAATCTGAAAGAGCATGCCCCAAAAGACGAACTCTATTTTCGGTATTGCTATCATAAATCTTGCGTTGAACATACGAAGAGTCAAGCCCCATGTCTATCAAATCGGCTGCAACACGATGTATTTTTCCTGTTGTATTAGGGTGTTTGAAAGAAGCTGTATCGGTCATGATACCTGCGTAGAGACATTGTGCTGTCGGAATATCTATCAAATGTCTGTCGTTCATCAATAGAATAAGGTCATAGACTAATTCTGCTGTTGCTGCTGCTGTAATGTCCCACAACTCAAAATGAGCAAAATCAGATTTTCCTCTATGATGGTCAATCATTAAGATAGGTGTATCAGGATTTTTGTCTATAAAAGTATCTAAAGGCGCTGTTCGGTTTGGACTAGAAAAATCCAAACAACAAATAAGAGTAGCCTGAGAAACTAATTTTTCGACTTGCTGATGAGTTTTTTCTGAATAAACAACGACATCATCGTTTTGAGCCATCCAGTTGAGAAAACTAGGATACTCAGTAGGCGAAATAACGGTTGTTTGATGATTTTTCTTTTGTAAGTAAAGAGATAAAGCTTGGCAAGAACCTAAAGCATCAGCATCAGGACGTTGATGTGGAAAAATGACCACTTTTTGAGGTGTGCTTAAAAGTTCTGCTAGACCTGCTAAATTTTGCATTCAAATACGCTTAGTTAATAAATTTTGAAAATCAAAATATTCCAAAATCTTTAAAACAATTTTATTATTAAAAGCAAAGATAACTATTTCTTAACTTTTAAAGTAAAATTGATTAGACTGAATATAAAGTTGTTTGATTTTCTATTGGAAAAACATTGCAAAGATACCAAAACTTTTGGGTTATTGATAATGGAAACAAACGGTATTTTTAAGTTTTGAATTAAATGAGAAAAAGATATGCCTTTTCCTACGAATATAAATATGATTTGATGAAAATTATTATGCCATTAAATTAATTCTTATTTTTGTATAAAATAAAACTAATACATTTCAAAAGACAATAACATTGAACAGCCTAGACAAAAATACGCAACTCTCAAACGATTTTACAGAACATAAAACTCAAATTTCTACTTGGTTTCAAGGTCTGCAAAGTCGAATTTGTACAGCCTTAGAAGAAGCCGACGGAAAATCTAACTTTCAAATTGATACGTGGGAACGAGAAGGTGGAGGAGGTGGCACATCTCGTGTCATAGAAAATGGAAATCTAATTGAAAAAGGAGGCGTTAATTTTTCGGCAGTTTTTGGAGAATCTCCTGCTCAAATACTCAAATTAATGCAGTTAGAACCTGCTGATTTTTTTGCAACAGGCGTTTCGATTGTTTTGCATCCTAAAAATCCACTTGTTCCGATTATTCACATGAATGTTCGTTATTTTGAAATGAGTAACGGAATTTATTGGTTTGGTGGAGGAATTGACCTTACTCCTCATTATGTTTTTAATGAAGATGCCATTTTTTTTCATCAATCTTTGAAAATAGCTTGTGACAAACATCACGCAAGTTATTACCCAGAATTTAAGAAAAAAGCAGATGATTATTTTTACATTCCTCACAGAGAAGAAACACGAGGAATAGGAGGAATATTTTTCGACCATCTAAAAGATGTAAATACAAAAACTAAAAAAATTACAAAACAAGACCGTTGGGATTTTGTCAGAGAAATAGGAGAAGCATTTGCACCGATTTATACAAAAATTGCCAATAAAAATAAAAAGTTTTCTTTTACAAAAGAACAAATAGAGTGGCAGCGAATACGAAGAGGACGTTATGTAGAGTTTAATTTAGTTTATGATAGAGGAACAAAATTTGGCTTAGAAACCAACGGCAGAACCGAATCTATTTTGATGAGTCTTCCACCAGAAGCCAACTGGCAATACGCACATGAACCCAAAAAAGGAAGTGAAGAAGAAAAAACAATATCGCTTTTGAAAAAGGGAATTGATTGGGTTTAAACTGTCATTCCCCACCCTAAAAATAAAATTTTTGGCATTTTTTATAAATTGTATTATTTATTTATTAAATATTAATTTTCAAACAAATTTCACTTGTTAAATCAAGTGATTATCTAGGAATTTGATTTGTTAAATTTAAACTTTGATTCTTTTTCAGTTTAATACTGATTACAACATTCAATCAATGTAAAAAATACAATTAATTATTGATATAATTACAATTAATTTAAATACGACTTTTTTGAAATTTAGGGTGGGGAATGACAGTTTAAGGCAGGTATTTGAAATATTACAACAACAAAAAACTCATTCTATACAATTATAGAATGAGTTTTTTGTTGATAACAATTTACATTAAAAAGAATTAGGAACTAAATAAACTACTATTCTTAATGCGCTAATCAACTGATAGTAAATGATTTAAAAGTTGCAATTCGTAATTCGTAATTTTTAATTCGTAATTGTTCCTTAGTTTTTCTTCTTCTTATTCATTTGCATTGGATTTGGCGAAGAATAATTATTATCTCTTCTGTAAAGTTCGAAACGAGTAGGAACTTCCTGACGAGGATACGAATTATTATAAACATCTGTATCAGCCGTTTCCAAATTTGGATCTAAATGGAAAGAAACTACTTTTTTCTTTGTCATAAAGACCTTACTAAACATAGCATTGTCTTTTCTCCAAACTTCAGCAGGGATTTTTTGCATTTCTTTGCTTCCATCAGCGTAGGTAAATTCAATAATTACAGGCATCACAATTCCACCTATATTTTTGAAATCTATTTGATAGAAATAAGGATTATTTTTGATAAAAGTACGTTCTTCATCTGTCAAACCACTCATATAATCTTCATAGTTTTTCTTTGCTTCGGCTTCTGTAACTCCAGTTTTGTAAGAATTATAGAAATCTTTAAGCTGAGGACGACGCTCCAAACGAGTTTTTTCGATAGCTGTTTTGTTGCGTTGTGTAGTAATGCTTTCTTGTTCTTCCTTCGTTGCTTTTGCTACTTCAGCAGCTTGAGAATTTGGCTCAAAGAACATCACATTTTCAATCGAAATATCTACATTATCAGTCGTGTAGAACCAACCCCACCAAAACCAATCTAAATCAGTTCCAGAAGCATCTTCCATAGTACGGAAAAAATCAGCAGGTTTTGGATGCTTAAATGCCCAACGCTGTGCATATTCTTTGAAAGCATAATCAAAAAGTTCTCTTCCCATTACTGTTTCTCTCAAAATATTAAGAGCTGTTGCAGGTTTTCCATAAGCATTATTTCCAAATTGTAAAATCTCTTCTGAGTCTGTCATAATTGGCATAATTCCAGACTTTTCGCCTTTCATATAATCTACAATATTAGCAGCATCGCCTCTGCGAGAAGGATAATCTCTTTGCCATTCCTGTTCTGTAATGAATTGCATAAACGTATTCAAACCTTCGTCCATCCAAGTCCAATGACGCTCATCAGAGTTGATAATCATAGGGAAAAAGTTGTGTCCTACTTCATGAATAATTACCGAAATCATTGCATATTTGATTCTTGAAGAGTACGTTCCGTCGCTTTCTGGTCTTCCACCATTAAAACAAATCATTGGATATTCCATTCCCCAAACAGGCCCATGAACCGAAATGGCAACAGGATAAGGATAATCAATCGTATGTTTTGAATACACTTCTAAGGTATGTGCCACAACTTCTGTAGAATATTGTCCCCAAAGTGGATTTCCTTCTTTTGGGTAATACGACATTGCCATAACTGTTTTTCCGTTTGGCATTTTTACGCCCATTGCATCCCAAATGAATTTTCTAGAACTTGCAAAAGCAAAATCACGTACATTTTCGGCCTTAAATTTCCATGTTTTTGTATCTTTTGATTTATTTTTTTCTGCTTTAGTTGCTTCATCTTGCGTAACAATTACAACAGGAATATCAGAAGTTTGAGCTTTTTCCCAACGTTCTTTTTGTGTAGCTGTCAAAACTTCATCAGGGTTTTGAAGAATGCCTGTTGCTCCCAAAATGTGGTCAGCAGGAACAGTCATTTCTACTTCATAATCTCCAAATTCTAGTGCAAACTCGCCACGTCCTAAAAACTGTTTGTGCAACCAACCATTTACATCATCATAAACTGCCATTCTTGGAAAAAACTGAGCAATTTCGTATAAATAATTCTTGTCATTTTCAAAATACTCGTAACCACTACGACCACCGTATTTTAGCTGGTCTTGAATATTATAATTCCATTTTATTTGAAAAGAATATTTCTCATTTGCTTTTAATGGTGTTGGCAAATCTATTCTCATCATCGTTCTGTTGATAGTGAAAGGAAGTTTTGCACCTTCAGTTGTCATTACACCTTCGATATTAAAACCACCCTCAAAATCAGAGTTCCCTGTTACATAAGCAATTCCTTGAAGCGTATTTTTTTCATTTAATGTACCTGTCGAAGTTTTGTAGGTGTCCGAATCTTTGGCTCTCATATTTTGGTCTAATTGTACCCAAAAATAAGAAAGTTCGTCTGGCGAATTATTGTGATATGTAATTACTTCCTCTCCTGTAATGCGCTGTTTTTCATCGTCTAAAGTAAGTTTGATTTTATAATCTACTTTTTGTTGCCAATACTCATGACCGGGTGCGCCTGATCCTGCACGATAGACATTAGGCGTTGGAAGTTCTTGGTCTAATTGTTTGAAATAAGAGCGATTGATATTTTTATCTCGCTGTGCAAACGCATTTTGAGAAGCAAATGAAATAAACATGCCTACTAGAAGAAGTACTATGTTTGAATAGTTGTATTTAATGTTCATTGATAAGGGTTAATAAAATAGTTGGGTTAAGTTCTATATAATATAGAATAAAGACATTTTTGTCAAATTTAATTAATTCAAAGCTATTTTATAGTGATTGAAGGGGGGTTGATATGTTATAATATTTTAATTTGTCTTAAAGAGCAATTCGTTTTTTTGAAAAAATATCACTTTCTTGTTAGATAAGTAACCGTACAAAATTAATGCATCTTATTTTTTTTAATGTAATAACTTGATAATCAATGTCAATATGAGTAACACTTCTCATTCTTGCTTTTTAGTTGCAGCGCAACGTAACCTTTG
>PFKD01000080.1 GCA_002784125.1 Flexibacter sp. CG_4_10_14_3_um_filter_32_15 | reverse complement strand
GGACTGATAATAAATAAGTATCGTGCTTACCAAATTTTATTCTGTAAAAGTCTTGTTTTTTCCATAGCGCAGGGTTTGCAAACCCTGCGCTATGGAAAAAACGAAATAATATTTTGTTAAGAGATGAATTGATCAAGTTTTATTGCTATCAGTCTAAAATCTATTAAGAGCCTTTATTTTTATAAAAAATAGTAATTTGTATTCATCTGTATTCTCAAATCCTACTGTGTACCCTACTATTTTTATTAAACACAGAGTTACAGAGAACACAGAGAATGAACTGTAAAGTCAGCGAAGCTAAAATACATTTTTTTAAGAATAAATCACCTTGAAATTAAATTATTCAAATAATATTTTGTATTATCTGTATTTTTAAATCCTGTTTATCCTACAACCGAAGCTCGGCGAAGCCAAATCCTTAACCAATCATACACTACAAAAAATAGTAGGGTACAGTACTCAAATCCTATTCATCCTACAAATCACTCGCTAATCATTTATGGTCTTTCAGAATTTATTTCGGAATTTCGCCTTCTTTTTTAATGGCATTCAAAACTAATTTATCCATAAAAGAAGGAAATAATTTGTTCAGAAAAACAGTCAATTTTCCTTGTGTAGTCAAGATTAGAATATTTTTTCGTTTTTTGGTGGCTTTCAAAATATAGTTAGCGCATTCTTTGGAAGTCATCATTTTTCCTTCATCTTTTGGAGAATCTCCTTGCGCTCTTCCGTCCTGTAAAAGTGCCGTATTTCTGATATTTGAAGACGTATATCCCGGACAGGCAATCAAAACATGGACATTTTCTTCAATCATTTCTGTTCGAAGAGCCTCCAAAAAACCTTGCATCGCAAATTTAGAAGCCGAATACCCCGTACGAGCTGGCAGCCCCCTAAAACCTGCAATGGAAGAAACACCAACCACAGAACCTTTTGTTTTGATAATATGAGGAATACAGTATTTGGTCGCATAAACAGTTCCCCAAAAATTAATATCCATCAGACTTTTCAAAACAGACAAATCCAAATCTTTGAACAACGCACGCATCGAAATACCTGCATTATTTACCAAAATATCTATCTTTCCAAATCTTTCAATCGTCTTTTCTGCTAGTGTTTTATTGTCTTTTTCCTTGCTGACATCTAACTGTAAAGGCAAAACTTCTATATTCTGATTTTCTAAAAATAATTGTGCTGCTTTTAGTTTTTCGGCATTTCTGCCTGTAATGACTACTTTTGCGCCTTCATTTCCAAAGGCTTCTGCACATGCTCTACCAATTCCAGAAGTTCCTCCTGTAATTATGACAACTTTATCTTTGATTGATTTATTCATGCTTGCTAGTTTATGTCTATTTCTGACACTTGGAAAGTATCAGCTACTTTTTATGCAAAATTAGGTAAAATTTATGTATTCATTTTGCAGCCATTTTTTACAAAAAGTTCCTTCAAAAAGCATTAAATCACTTAACAGCGTTAATTAGATAAGAACAGAGTTGAGTAGTATTTGTGATTACATTCCTCCATTTTTTGAGTTGTAAAATAGCTTATCAATTTTCAAAATGGCTCTTATCTAATATTGGACTGATAATAAATAAGTTTCGTGCTTACCAAATTTTATTCTGTAAAAGTCTTGTTTTTTCCATAGCGCAGGGTTTGCAAACCCTGCGCTATGGAAAAAATGAACTAATATTTTGCTAAGAAATGAATTAATCAAGTTTTATTGCTATCAGTCCAAAATCTATTAAGAGCCGAAAATATAAACAAATTTTTGAAATAGCGTGGTAAGTAGTTGATAATCAATTATTTGTATTTATTTACCATTCATAATTTACCATTCCCTATCATATCTTTGTTACTATTGCATTCTAAAACCCATTCGGCGTTTTCCTGTCAAATCTTCATAATTAAAATTGACTTTTTCTAAATCAATTTTTTCTAAAGTTTGCATGACTTTTTCTGTTCTTTCGGTTTCTGAAAGTGATGCCATACGCAAATGTTGTTGTCGGACGGCTTCTCCAGCAATGGTTCGAATGGTTCGTGCATTTCCAAAATATTTATCTCGCTGTGCGTGCAGTACTGCAATTTGATGGTTTAGATATTCTTTTGTTTTGGCTGTCAAAACTAATTTTTCTTTCTCAAAATACCCTTCAGCAACTTCTAAAAGCTCTTCTGTTGTCAAATCTTTGAAAATAATTGTTCTATCAAAACGAGATTTCAATCCGGGATTCATTTCTACAAATTGTTCCATATTTTGAGTATAACCTGCTGCAATGACAATAAATTCGCCTCGTTTGTCTTCCATTTGTTTCAAGATAGTTTCTAAGGCTTCTTTTCCAAAATCATTTTGCGTTTTCGAATCCGAAGTAAGCGAATAGGCTTCGTCAATAAACAAAATTCCACCAATAGCACTATTTATTTTTTCCTGCGTTTTGATAGCTGTTTGTCCTACAAAACCAGCCACCAAACTCTGACGGTCGCATTCTATCAAATGCCCACGTTCCAAAATTCCTAAGGCTCTATAAATCGTCGCTAAAATACGAGCAACGGTAGTTTTTCCAGTCCCCGGATTTCCTTTGAAAACCATGTGCAGCGAAAATTGATTCAAAACATTACGCCCCGTTTGTTGATAAAAACGAACCAAAGCAATAAGTTCATTAATGCGTTTTTTGACTTCTGAAAGTCCGACTAAGGCATGAAGTTCTGCCATCGAACGTTGCAATTCTTCTTCATCAATCGAAAGAATAAGAGGAGTAATTGTTTTTCCTGCTGTAAGATGCGCCACATCGGCTACATGAACGGTTGAAAGTTCGGTTTTTGAGAGTTCTTTAGGGTTTTTGGTTTTCATGATACGAACTCCCAAATTCATTTTTGCTTCTCTAATTGTTGTTTTGATAAAGCGAGCATTTCCAAAAGTAGTATCTCTTTTACGATATTCTTCTGTAATTTTTTTATTGAGAATATGCAGAGCTTCAGGTGTAAACTGCAAATCACTTTCTTTTTCAGTCAGTTTAGCAATTTCTAAAAGCTCATGAGGTGTATAATCTGGAAATTCAAACTGAACGGGAAAACGAGATTTTAATCCTGGATTTGATTCTAAAAGTATTTCCATCGGCTGCGTATAACCTGCCAAAATGATAGCAATATCGCCCTTTCCATCCGAAATTTCTTTTACCAGAATTTCAATTACTTCTTGTCCATAATCTTTGCTATCTTCTCCAGCACGAACAAGTGAATAGGCTTCATCAATAAATAAAACGCCTCCTCTAGCTCTATCGATTATATCTTTTACTTTTGGGGCAGTTTGTCCGATATATTGTCCAATAAGTTCGGCTCTTCCTACTTCGTGTAATTCTCCTGTCGAAAGTAATCCTAAATGATGATAAATTTTTCCCATCATTTGAGCAATCGTAGTTTTTCCAGTACCAGGGTTTCCTTTAAAAACTAAATGTAAATTAAGGTATTTGTCTTCTTTAAGCCCTTTTTCTTGTCTGATTTGCGTAAATTGAAGGTAAGAAGTATACTCATGGATTCGGTTTTTGAGGTCTTTCAATCCAATTAAATTATTCAATCTTTCTACTACTTGCTGGTAGGTTTCCTCTTCGTCTTCCTCGTTTTCTTTTGCAGGATTTGAATAGGCTCTTCCTGTCAAAAATGAGGATGGAGGATAAATGACTGTGTTTCCATTTACAAATTTTTTGCCCACTTCAAACGGCACAATCGCAATAAGCCTATCCATAAAGATAACCTCTAGCGTATAATGTCCACGTATCCACGAACCTTTTACATCTGAGCCATACCCCGAAATTATTTCTACAAAATCTTCATCTTGTTCTATTTTCTTTATCTCAATAGTTTGTCCTTTGAGTTGGCGAGTTTCATTGTAGATATTAAAAGTCAGTTCACAATAAAAATCATCTTCTTGAAGGTTTTCAAAATTGAACTCTACCCAAATATATCTCGTTTCGGCTGCCGAAAATTGTTTGTGATACACTCTATTTTCTTCCTCTACTCCGTCTTGTGTTCCTTCATAGAGTTTGATGGTTTGCATCTCAAAATAGGGATTGTTTTGAGAGTTTACGGGCCCGCCACTTTCTATATAAAAATGTTTTGTTCCAAAAATTTCGCCATCGATATAGGCTTCCCAAACATAATCTCCTCGTGTCCAAAATGTTCCTACTTCATCATTTCCCCAACCTTCTCTAATATTTACAGTATTATTTTGAGGCAAAATAACTTGACTTACATTTATTTCACAGATTACTTCTCGTTCTTTTCGGCTGCTCAATCGATAGCATTTTAATAAAATGGCAGCTTCCCATTCTTCTACATCAAATAATTTATTGTAAAAAGAAAGTTCTACATACAAATAACTCGTTTCGATACTTTCAAAAACGGTTCTGTATTTTCGCATTCCATTAGCGAGCCATTCAGGAGAAGAATAGATTTTTAAGTCTTTGAATTTATATAGTTTTTCTTCACTTTTTTTGTTGCGAAACATCATTTGAAAATGTAGGGTAAAATATGGAAAAATACGTAGGGAATCTTGAATAGGTAATTTTAGACAGGTTTATCAAAACGATCTTTTAGATAAAATAGTTTTTGTTTTGTCGTAAAATAGCATTTGAAGAATTAAAATACGAAAAATCTAATTAAGAACAATTAAAAGAAGCAATAATTAGTATGTTCCTACAAAATAAAATTGTTTATTCAGCCTCTCAGAATTGATTTTTAGAAACTTTCATTTTTTTTGAAAGTTTTGAAACTTCTATTCCTTATCTTCGTTTGGATAACTATAAAAAGCTACCAATTTTATTTCAAAACAGACTTCAACTATGACTTCCCCTTACAAAAAACCTTTGTTGCGTATTGATTTAGCCATTCAAATTACTTTTTTGGTAATTCTTTTTGGTGGTTATGGATTATCGTTTTTAGCTTCTCAAACTACTTTTTTACAAGAGTTTGCTTTTTCTTTTCTTCTTCCTATTTTGGCTTTGGGTATTTTGGGATTAATAAATCCTGTAATGAATATTTGTCATTTGATTTTGGGAGATTATTCAGACGAAATTCATAAACTTCGTAAAAATTATACGTTTGCTATTTTGGGTTATGTAGCTGTTGGTATAGTCGGTTTTCTGTTGCTGCAAACAAATACATTTTCATTTTTCAATAATTTGGGTGTTGTGTATATCTATGGAATTAGTCATTTTTTTGCTATCGGCTATATTTATATTACAATTCTAGAAAACAAAACACAGAAGATAGTTGAGAGAAGGTTGTATTATTAAATTATGCACTTATGAATTTTAATTATAAAAGAAAGATATTATCTATTGATGTAATTATTCAAAAGTTACTTTTATACTGGATTGGATTTTCCATTTTATCCTTACTGCTCGTTCTGCTCCTGAATTATTCTTCCTTGTTTGTTGATTCTAAAATAGAAACGATTGCTATTGTTCCTTTTTGGTCTATAGTTTTGCTGTTTCTTTTTTTACCTATTTTGGGAGTTTTTAATTTGATAGCTAATTTTTTCCACTACAAAATGCTAGTTTAGGAAAAGGCTTGCCTTTTCCCTACTAAAACGACATTTTGAGGTGCACCCAAAAATTTAGAGTCTTACGATAAAATTTCTATTTTATTTTAATCAAAAAACTTTTTTCATAGCCGTTAGATTTGTTATATTGTGATTGATAGTTTTTTAAGCTATCATTTAGATAAAAATAATTAAAATAACGTATAAATGGCAAAAATGAACAAAAAAAGTCGTGAATTTCTCTTCAATTATCTCAATAATTCTTCCCCAACAGGCTACGAACAAAGTGGTCAGCAAATTTGGTTAGATTATATCAAACCTTATACAGATTCTTATTTTACAGATACGTATGGAACGGCTGTGGCTGTACTTAATCCAAAAGCAAAATATAAAGTAGTCATCGAAGCACATGCCGATGAGATTGCTTGGACAGTACATTATATTACCGATGAAGGCTATATTTATGTGAATCGAAATGGTGGTTCTGATGCTGTCATTGCGCCTTCGAAGCGAGTAAATATTTATACCGACAAAGGCATTGTAAAAGGTGTTTTTGGTTGGCCTGCTATTCATGTACGTGAACGTGGCAAATCTGATACTCTTCCAGAAATTGATAATATTTTCTTAGATGTAGGAGCAAGTAGCAAAAAAGAAGTCGAAGAGCTAGGAATTCATGTCGGTTGTGTAGCTACTTTTGAAGATGAGCTAATGGAGTTGAATGATAAATTTTGGACAGGAAGAGCTTTAGATAATCGTATCGGTGGTTTTATGATTGCAGAAGTGGCACGCAAAATTCATAAAAATAAAGACAAATTAGATTTTGGTCTCTATATCGTAAATGCCGTTCAAGAAGAAGTTGGGTTGAATGGTGCGACGATGATTTCTCGTACTATTGAGGCAGATGTAGCCATTGTTACTGATGTTTGTCATGATACAGCTTCTCCGATGTACAGCAAAACCAAACAAGGAGATACTCGTTGTGGTCGTGGTGCAGTTCTGACTTATGCGCCTGCTGTTCAGAACAATCTTTTGAAGCACATTATTAAAGCTGCCGAAAAAAATGAAATTCCATTTCAGCGTTTGGCTTCTAGCCGTGTAACAGGAACAGATACAGATGCGTTTGCTTATTCTGGAAAAGGAACAGCTTCTGCGCTAATTTCTATTCCATTGAAATACATGCATACAACAGTAGAAACAGCTTCTAAAGAAGATGTAGAAAATGTAATCGAGCTGATTTATCAAAGTGTAATTAGCCTAAAAGCAGAAACAGATTTTAGATATATAAAGTAAACAAAAAATGATATAAATATTCCATAATCTTTTAAAATCCTTAATTGTACTATTGGTGTAGCATTCAATAAGATAATTTCCACTAAAAGTCTTTACTAACTTGATATAGTAAAGACTTTTTTTGTGGCTAAAAAGTAACACACAACACTCAATAAATCAAGATGTTACAATTTAAAACTCATTAAATTACTATTTTAAAATTTCCTAGATACTAAGTTTTGTACAATGATTTTAAGTACAATGCAACTAAAAAGGCTCTTTAATGGCTCTTTAATAAAAGCTCTTTTCTAAAAACGATTATAAAAGTGCAATCATTCAAAGAATCTCATGTGCTTTATTTTAACATCTATGAGCCAAACAAGCTACAAACGTAAAGAATAATTATACTATTCCGTTATTTATAGGATTTTATTGAAAAAAAGGTACGAAAAAAGCCTTTGAAATAGAACTAAAAAAAGTTAGTAAATAAAGTTAATTGCTTTGTAGCATTTTAAATTTTTACCTTTGTACCTCAAAAAAAATAACCCTCCGACTATTATTTAAAAAAATAATTTTATTATTCATTTAATTTCTTAAAACTATGAAATTTAAGCATTTAATTTTTGCACTCCTCACAGCAGCAAGTGCAAGTTCGTTTACAGGTTGTAATGAAAGTACGCCTAACCCAAAACCAGAAGTAGATTGTGTTACTTGTGAAGATGAACACATAGTCAGTGAAATCATAGACTATGAAGGAGTCATTGTTTCTGTTCCTAAACAAAGATTACTTGGACAAGATACTGTTTCACGTGCTATTAGCATAAGTAAAGGAGACCCATTTACTTTTTCAAAAGATAGTGTTTTAGTTCCTTGTCCAAATTTAAGTGAGGAGTTTCAAACTTTAGGAGAAAAAGTAATCATTTCTGGTTATATAAAAAGTTGTGATAGACTTCTCACCCATCCAAATGTACATACTATATATGCTAGAAAATTTGATTTAAAAAATATTAAAAAACGCTAAAATTATTACTTAAATATGAAAATAACTCTACAAAAATAACCTTCCGACTATTATTTTATTTAAAAATCAATTTTTATTATTCATTTAATTTCTTAAAACTATGAAATTTAAGCATTTAATTTTTGCACTCCTCACAGTAGCAAGTGCAAGTTCGTTTACAGGCTGTAATGAAAGTACGCCTGACCCAAAGACTCCAGAAACTCCTTGTGTTACTTGTGAAGATGAACACATAGTCAGTGAAATCATAGACTATGAAGGCGTAATAATGCCTATATTCCATAGAGACATAGACGGTCAGAGCTATATAGCCTCTTATGGAATTAGCATAAAAAAAGAAGAACACTTTACTTTTTCTCAAGACAGTTTTCTCATTCCTTGTCCCACTTTACCAATAGAGTTTCAAAACTCTAATCAAAAAGTCATCATATCTGGTAATTTAAAAAGCTGTGATAGACTACTTACACATCCCGAAGTGCATGTCCTTTATGGGAGAAAATTTGATTTAATTTCTATAAAAAAACACTAATATCTTATTCTTAACTTAAAAAAATAATGAAAA
>PFKD01000179.1 GCA_002784125.1 Flexibacter sp. CG_4_10_14_3_um_filter_32_15 | reverse complement strand
ATTTTAAAAATACCTACTAGTGATTTCCCACAAAAATTGTCAGATAACCAAATTCTTTTTAAAAAAGAATTACAATCTCATCAAACTCAAAAAAAATTGATTTGCTTATAAAAAAAATCATCAAACTATATGTCTGTTTCTCCGTCTCCTTTTCTAGTTTCGCCTTCTTTGCATATCTCTTCGCCCAAAATCAATCTTGAGGGGGAAATATTTTTACCTTCTTCCAAAAGTGAGAGTAATCGTGCTTTAATTATACAAGCCTTATGCGAAAAGAAATGTAGCTTGATGAATCTTTCGGAAGCTAGAGATACCAAAATTCTCCAACGATTATTAGCTCAATTTAGAGATATTGAAGAACAAGAAGAAGACATTCGAAGCCAAGCTAAAGGAAGAAGTGCTGATGATGTTTCTTTAGATTTGACCCTAGATGTAAAAGATGCAGGAACGACAATGCGATTTTTGACGGCTTTTTGTACAATAAAAAACCACCCTACCCTTTTGAAGGGAACGGATAGAATGCACCAGCGACCGATAAAAGAATTGGTTTTGGCTCTTCGTGAATTAGGAGCGCAAATTACATATCAAAAAGAAGATGGTTTTCCTCCTCTTTTTATACATGGTTTTAGTCCTGAAGCTCAAAAACAAAGTATTTCTATTCAAGGAAATATCAGTAGTCAGTATATTTCGGCTGTTTTGATGATTGCACCTCTTTTGCCAAAAGGGATTTTATTAGAAATTATTCCTCCTGTTTCGTCTGAGCCTTATATCAAAATGACCTTAGAACTCATGCAATATTTTGGTATTTTGCATTCTTGGACAGAAAACAGAATTATTATTCCTCATCAACAATATAGCGCAAATCAGTATAAAATAGAATCCGATTGGTCGGCTGCAAGTTATTGGTACAGTATGGCTGCTATTTGTAGTAAATCTGAATTATTTTTGAGAGGACTTAGAGAAAAATCTTGGCAAGGAGATAACAGAATCGTCAAGATGATGAAAGGATTAGGAATCAGAACGTATTATGAAAAAGATGGCGTTCGTTTGCAAAAAACTTCTTCTAGGCGTTCTCCTTTCAAATATGATTTTACACCTTGTCCAGATTTGGCACAAACGATGGCTGTTTTGTGTGCAGCGTTAGGCGTAGAAGCGCACATGACAGGGTTGCACAGTCTTAAAATAAAAGAAACAGACCGACTTACAGCTCTCAAAATTGAACTCGCCAAGTTTGGTGCAGAAATAGAAATTATCAACGATAATGCACTTCATATTCCTGTTTGTGAGCTTCATGCGCCTACCGAACCTTTACAAACCTATCACGACCATCGTATGGCGATGGCTTTTGCGCCATTAGCTTTACTTTTTCCAATTACGATTGATAGCCCAGAAGTAGTACAAAAATCATATCCTAGTTTTTGGGAAGATATGCAGAAAATGGGTTTTAGAGTGAAATAAGGGGAAATGGGAATTAGGACATGGGAAATTTAAGTTATTATTAATGTTCCTGCTGGTAGCTTTTTAATTCTCCTCAAAAGTCTAAGCGATATGTTTCTAATTGAATTTGATAATCTGTATTAAAATGACTTCCCTCAAACTCAAAACCCAACTTTTTGAGTAAAGTCTGTGAAGCTATATTTCCTTCCATAATAAGTCCAAAAATTTGTTGATGTTTCAAGTCATTTTTGACAAAATCAATAACTGTTTTACCTAGTTCGGTAGCCAATCCTTTTCCTTGAAAATCATTTGAAATTCGGAAACCAATATGAAAAACTGAATCAGAACCCAAATAAGGCATTACTCCCATTGTTCCGATATAGTTTTGAGTTTCTTTTTCTCTAACAACCCAATAAAATAATTCTTGCTTGTGAGAAAGTTCACATTTTTTTCTAAAAAATCTGTGTACTCTTCATCTGTTAGATTTTGAAGGTGTTTAATATATTTTACGGCATCTTTTTCTCTGAAAGAATCAATTACTTCTTTAAAATCTTTTTTTTGGATGAGGTTTAATTCCGTTCTGTTTGTGGTTAGCTGCATGATTTGAAATAAATTCTAATAAGAAATACAATTTCATAAAAAAAGCATTTTGCTTCTTAAAAAACAAAATGCTTTTGTAAAAATACAAATTTAAAATAAAATATTACTTTTTACTCAATTCTGTTTTTACATAATCCATCACAAAGAAAAATTCTGTTCCTATTTGTTTGCATCTTTCATCATAAGTTTGAGATTCGCTAGGCGTACCATCTGAAATTTTTGGGTCTTCAAACGGAATAGCAAAACGAGCCTCTGCACCCATTACCAAAGGACAATTTGCATCGGCATGACCACAAACCATAATAGCTGCAAACTCTTTTTGAGGGTTTTGTTGGTGTGTATATTTTTTAGAAAACATGAGGGTTTTGGGAAATTTTGTTCCTATTGAGGAGGAATAAACAGGATTTGTATCGCTTTTTTTTGCTGTTGTTTTTTCTATTTTTACACCAGCTCGTTCTAGGGCTGCGACGGCTCTAGGATTAAAAGCTGTTGCTTCTGTACCTCCTGAAAATGTATTGATTCCTTCAATTCCATAATAATAAGCAGCGACTTGTAACCAAACTTGTCCAAAATGACTTCTACGTGAATTATGAGTACAAATGACGGTTACATCTACATTTTTTGACGATTTTTTTTGTTCGATAATGTAGTTTCCGATTTCTTGTAATTTTGTTTTACGTTCTGTATCAATCGTTTCAAAATTAGTTGCTAATTGTTCTGCATAACTTTGAAGTTTTGGGTATAATTTACTTTTTTTCATTTCAGAAGAAGATTTGAAAGACGAAAAACTAAAAAATAGAGAAAAGAATAGAAAGAGTAGCACAAATAAATTTGAAGTTTTCATTTTTGTAAGGTTTAATGAAAAGTGATTAAAATAAATATTTAAAACTTTGAAAACGAAACCCTTAACTTTAGTTATGGGTAAAAAAAATTAACAACAGCGACCACCAGGGGTACAAATTGTTTCTTCTTTCTGAACAATTACTTTTTTAGGTGTAGAAGAAGGATTTTTCTGAGCAAAAACAGTACTACTAAAAATTCCTGTTTTGCCATTTCTAAATTCTTCTATTTCACTTTTAGAAAGATACTTTTGAAGAATATCAGTAGGAATAAAAATGGCTTTTTCTTTTTGTAAGACAATATTCTCAAAACCAACTTCTTTGATAAAACCTAAATAATCCTCTTTCTGAATTGCACCAGAAACACAACCTGCATACATTTCGGCATCTTTTTGTAAAGCCTCTGGAAGCTCTCCCAAAAGCACAATATCCGAAATACTAAAATGTCCGTTGTCTTTCAAAACTCTATACATTTCTGTAAACACAGCTTTTTTATTCGGTACAAGATTCAGAACACAATTACTCACAATTACATCTACCGAATTATCAGAAACAGGCATATTTTCGATATCGCCTTCTCTGAATTCTACATTATTGTACCCTAGATTATCAGCATTCTGACGAGCTTTTTTGAGCATGTTTTCAGAAAAATCTATTCCAATTACTTTTCCTGTTTCGCCTGTTTCGTGTCTTGCCACAAAACAATCATTTCCTGCGCCCGAACCCAAATCAAGAACGGTATCGCCTTTTTTGATTTGAGCAAACTGTGTTGGAAGTCCACAACCTAGCCCCAAATCTGCATCAGAATTATAACCATTCAGATTATCATATTCTTCCGACATAACATTATAAATTTCTTTTGAGCCGTCGGTCGTTCCACAACACGAAGAAGCATTGAGAGCTTTGTCTTGTAGAGCTACTTTTTCATAACGCTCACGAACCATATTTTTAATTTCTTGTTCGTTTTGATTTTCTAATATTGAATTTTGAGTTTTCATTTGTTTATTGCAATTTAACGATTAATTAATAGTAAAAAAATATATAGCATTAAACGCAGGCTTACTGTACTCTACTTTTTTATAGAACACAGATTTTACTGATTAGACAGATGAAACACGGATTTTTTTAAATTATGAATTAAATTATTTTGATAATATTTTGTATTTATCTGTATTTTAAATCCTATTAATCCTACGAATCCTTAACCCATCCTCCCCTATAAAAAAATAGTAGGGTACAGTAACGCAGGCTAAAGCCTACACTACATTTAACAGCACAAATCAGTTTGATTAATGGGTTTAAAATCATCAAAAAAAGTCTTGAAAAGTGTTTGTATGGCTGCCCAATTTTTTGGATCAATACAATAGCAAACACTTGTTCCTTCGATAGTTCCTTGTATGATTCCTACTCGTTTGAGTTCCTTTAGATGCTGCGAAATGGTAGGTTGTGCCAGTCCAATTTCATTTACCAAATCGCCACCAATACAGGCATTGACTTTTATCAAATGCTGCAAAATAGCTATTCGTGCAGGATGTCCTAACACTTTTGCAAGGTCTGCAAGGTGGTTTTGCTTTTCAGTAAAAATATCAGATTTGGTAACTCCCATTTGTTAAAATAAATTTTTGAAATAAAATTGATTCTTTATGACTTTCTATTGATTTTTATATCGCAATATTACGATAAATAAATTAGAAATGCAAATTTGAGGCGTGGTTTTTTGGATTTTTTTAAAAGAATAGAGCTAATTAGTAAATTAATTTTTGGAGAAGGTTAGTTAATAAATATTGTTTTTCAAATAAATTAAAAATCGTCTTCTTAATTCTACCAAGGTAAAGTATTGATTATCAATGGGCAATTAAAAATTGAATATAAATATAATTTATCAAAGAAAATAAATTTAACTATTCAAATAGTTAAATTTATTTAAACCAGCTTGTATGCTTGTAAAACTAAAAAGAAAACATTACGTTTGTTTGATTATTGCATAAAAACGTGATTTGATATTAAACAAAAACGTGATTCTATATTTGCTTGTGTAGAATTAAAACTTAGACAAGTATTTATTTCAACTTTGAATTTATATAAAAAAATGAAAAATTTAAAAAAGACTAAAATGTCTTTGATGCTATTTTTATTAGGATTATTATTATTTTCTTGTAACAAGCAAGATGAAAGTCTTGACATAAAACAAGATTTACTTCAAGAAAATAATTTAGTTTCTAAAAATTCTGCTGAGTTAATTGCCAAAAATTTACTCTTTAATGAAAATTTAAGCAATCCTACCACTCCTTATTCTAAAACTACAGTCAAAAAGTTCAATAAAAAAGATGTAGAGAGCATTTTTGAAGTTCCAGATAAGAATAATCAGACTGCTTATTTCATAATAAATTATAAAGCAGGTGGATTTGTTATTTTGGCTGGTGATAAAAGATCAGAGCCTATATTAGCATTTTCAGAAACAAATTCGTTTGATTTAAATCAAGAACTTTATCCTTCTGGATTAGTAAATTGGTTATATGTTAGCAAAGTAAACATGGAAAAAATCAGAGAAACGAAGACACCAATAAGTAATGAAAACAAGATAGCATGGGAAAATTTATTAACAGGAGATGCTGATGTTGTTACCTATAGGCTTCCTATTGAAGATCCGAGTTGTGATGCTCAGACAATACAAAAAGGTCCTCTATTACAAACAACTTGGGGACAAGGATGTGGATATAACTCTCAAACTCCATCTATGTCTTGTGGTCCTTGTGGTCGTGCTTGGACAGGTTGTGTGGCAACTGCAATGGCTCAAGTTATGAGGTATTATGCGTTTCCTAATAACTATAATTGGACAGCTATGCCTAATACATCAGGTACAAACTCAACAGCAATCTTAATGAGTGATATTGGAAATGCAGTTGATATGGATTATACCTGCAATGGTTCTGGAGCTAATACTGAAAATGAAGTAGCTTCATCTTTTAGAAATGACTTTGGATATAGTACAGCATCCTATGCAGATTATAATTATCAAACAGTAAAAAATGAACTTGATAGAAGCCGTCCTGTTATTTTAAAAGGAAGGAAAAATACAGGTTGGTGGATATTTGGAAACTATGATGATGGTCATGCTTGGGTCTCTGATGGTTACCTTAGTTACACAGATCCTTGTTGGGGTTCTATGTTGAAGTATAATATGAATTGGGGGTGGAATAATGGTACACACAATGGATGGTATAGTTTTAATAATTTTAATCCAGGAAATTTGACATTCAACTATAAAACTGGAATGGTATATAACATCAAACCTTAAATTTAGAGTTGAAAAATCAATCTTTAAACCCATTAAATCTCAAAAAATCATGAAATATTTAATTGTTATCATATTATGTATATTTTTGTCATCTTGTAATGATGATAATGAACAATTTATAGTAGATACTGCCCTAGAAATCTCTGTTAAGGATAGTACAGGTTCTAACTTACTTAACCCTTCTACTCCTAATTCATTAGATGAAAATAATATCAAAATAATATATGAAATAGACGGAGAACAAATTGAATTCAATAAACCTAACTTGACTTTTTCAAAAGGTTTCTTTATTCATCAAGTAGAAAATGAGCATAGAATTGCAATTCACCTTAACACAGACAAAAACGCTGAATATCCAGTAACTTATATTAAATGGAATAATATAGATACTGATACTATCAAGTGTAAAATAGAAAGAACTTCAAACTCTGAAATTTGTAAAAAAGTTTGGTTTAATGAAAAAGTCGTGTGGGAAGACTTTGCCACTGAAAGGCATTTTGAAATTATAAAATAGAAAACTATAGGTTATATTGGCTTGGTTTAGGTAAAAATAGCCTTTATCAAGCCAAAAACTATATAAAAATGTATTAAAATTATACTTACACAGAGAATAAAATAGAAGTAATTGCTACAAAAACTGTATTGTAATATATTAAAAATTAAGTATAAAATTCAAATTTTATTTTTTTTAGTATAATTTTTTAAGAATAACTCCATTTATTAGCCAAATAAACCAAAGAAAGCATAATCGGAACTTCTATCAATACTCCCACAACGGTAGCCAAAGATGCTCCAGAATCCAAACCAAAAATAGAAATGGCTATGGCTACCGAAAGTTCGAAAAAATTACTCGCTCCAATCATTGCAGAAGGCGCACAAATAGAAAAGGGTAATTTTATCCATTTGCCCAAATTCCAAGACAGAAAAAATATAAAATAAGTCTGTATCGTCAAAGGAATGGCAATCAGAAAAATAGCGAATGGATTTTCGATGATTTTTTCTCCTTGAAAAGCAAATAATAGAATAAGTGTAGCCAGCAAAGCCACCACCGAAACAGGTTTTAATTTGGCTAAAAAAACATCTTTAAACCATTCTATTCCTTTCTTTTTGATAAAATATCGATTGGAAAGATAACCAGCACTCAAAGGAACAACCACAAAAACAAGCACAGAAGTAATCAAGACATCGTAAGGAATTTTTATATCATTAATCCCTAATAAAAAACGAACAATAGGAATAAATAAAACGAGCAAAACCAAATCATTGACCGAAACCTGCACAAGTGTATAATTTGCATCGCCACGAGTAAGGTACGACCAAACAAAAACCATAGCCGTACACGGAGCAGCTCCCAAAAGCACAGCACCAGCAAAATATTCAGCAGCTTCTTTTGGTGTAATGTAGGCTTGGTAGAGATAATCAAAAAATATCCAAGCAAAAAATGCCATAGTAAAAGGCTTTACAAGCCAGTTGATGATAAGCGTAAGCCACAAACCTTTTGCATTTTTCTTTACATCTTTAAGTGAGCTAAAATCTATCTGCACCATCATTGGGTAAATCATGAGCCAAACCAAAATTGCAACAGGAATATTAATCGTGGCAATAGTCAGATTGCTGATAACAGAAATATCATCACCAAAAAATTTTCCTAAAAGTACACCCACAACAATACAAAGGCTGACCCAAAGTGTCAAATAACGTTCAAAATTATTCATTAGTTACTGTATTTGATTTTTAGATAATTTTAATTATTGCAATATTACGATAAATAAATTTCAATAAAAAATAAAATTAGGTCATAAATTTGCATTTATTTAGGTAAGTAAATACTGTACCCCACTATTTTTAAACACAGAGTTCACAGAGGAACACCGAGAATGAATTGTAAAGTCAGCGAAGCTAAAATACATTTTTTTAGAAATAAATCTCTTTCAAATTGACTTATTCAAATAGTATTTTGTATTAATCTGTATTTTAAATTCTATTAATTTTATTAATCCTACCAATCCTTAAGTATCCTATCCTACAAAAAATAGCAGGGTACAGTAGTAAGTAAAATTAACTATTCCTACAAAATCTATTTTAAATCTTATTAGGACTTTCGCAAATTGTTTATGGAACGAAATTTTATTCTGTTATTTTCATTCTAGTAGGGACAATGCATGCATTGTCCCTACATAAATACCGTTTT
>PFKD01000438.1 GCA_002784125.1 Flexibacter sp. CG_4_10_14_3_um_filter_32_15 | reverse complement strand
AACCTATAAAAAAGAAAAATCAGACAGTTTAGAAACCGTCTGATTCATATAAAATTTATCTAAAAACCTGTAACGCTATTTCAGGACAAGACAGTATCTCAAATCAAAATGTCGTTTTCAGTAGGGAAATGGCTTGTCTTTTCCTAAACTAGCATTTTGAATTGTAAGGGTGACTCTATGAAAGGAAAAGGCTATAAAATTAATAAAGCGACATTTTGAGACGCATCTTTTTTATAAATTTTATTTTTCATTATAAATAGCAAGTGCAAATATTAAAATCCATAAAAAGATTTCTAAATCCTGTTTTTTATAGCCAAATTTGTACAAAAACCAGTTCAAATCAAAAAATCAGCAAAACTAACCTTTGAAAAAACATATACCTTTTTTTATTCTTGTAATGGCATCGCTTATATTTTTCAATCAATTAGGATATTGGTTGGCTTTTGAAGCTATGCACGCACAAATAAAAAGAGAAGTTAGAAGGCAATTAGAAAATAAAAATGAATTAGAAAGTATAACAGTTCCCACAAAATGGATTTCAACAGATAATACTACTGAAAATTTCTTATGGGTAAAACCTCAAAAAGAATTTAAGTACAATACTAACATGTACGATGTTTCTTCTTCCTATCAAAAAGGCGACAGTACGTATTTTTTAGTGTATAATGATAAAGATGAAAAAGAGCTGTACCAAACTTTTGCCTTTCAGCTCAAAGAAAATCAAAATCCGTTTCATCAAAACAAAGCAGCTTATCCTCTCAAAAACTTTATAAAAGAAGCTCTTATTCTATCTGAAATAAAATTACTTCAAAATTCTGATAGTGATTTTATTTCTATTGTTCCACACAGTAAATGGCGTTTTTCTATCAAAGAATTTAGTTGTGTGCCAAATTCTCCTCCTCCACTAGCCGATACTTGCCAAGTGTCGTAAATAAAAAGTTGATTTATCAACTACCTTTTCTCAAAATATTCTACCATTGTTCGTGTTCTCACGAGCGATATTTTTACATACAAAAAAATGAAAACAAATTATTTAAAAATAATAGTTGTGCTATTTTTAGGTGCTTTTTATTTTACTCAAAATCAAGTACAAGCTCAATTTATAGAAGTTTTAGACGCTTCTAATCTTCAACCTTTAGAAGGTGTTTCTATTTATAATAAAGCAGAGCAATCTGTCATTACAAACTCTCGTGGTAAAGCAAATTTGGGTATTTTCTCTGAAAATGATACGCTTTATTTTCGTTATTATGGTTATGATAATAAAAAAATAGCCAAATATGAAGCTGCTGGAATGGTTCTTTTATCTGAAAAGATTTTTGAAACCGAGCAGGTTGTCGTTTCGGCAAACAAATGGGAACAAGACAAAAAAGAAATTCCGAACGAAATTGTCAAAATTTCTCAAAAGGAAATTGCTTTTAATAATCCTCAAAATTCTGCCGACTTATTAGGACAAACAGGACAAGTTTATATTCAAAAAAGCCAAATGGGTGGAGGAAGTCCTATGTTTAGAGGTTTTAATGCCAATTCGGTTTTGATTGTTGTTGATGGTGTTCGTATGAATAATGCCATTTATCGCTCTGGAAATCTTCAAAATGTTATCAATCTTGATGCGAGTGCGATGGAAGAAGTAGAAGTTATCTTTGGCCCCGGTTCGGTGATGTATGGAAGTGATGCGCTAGGTGGTGTAATGGATTTTCATACCAAAAAAGCACATTTTGCAACTGAAGGAAATCTACTTATCGGTGGAAGTGGTTTTGTGCGTTACGGTTCTGCCAATCAAGAAAAAACTGCTAACTTGACGCTCAATATTGCAGGAAAACGTCTTGCCAGTCTTACAACTTTTACCTATTCAGATTTTGATGATTTGCGTGTGGGTAGTGTTCGTCCAAGCGACGAAGTCTATCAAGATTGGGGAAAACGAAACGAATATGTAGAGCGAATTGGTGGAAAAGATAGCGTTATTAGCAATTCAAATCCACTCATTCAGAAACAGTCAGGTTATTCGCAATGGAATTTAATGCAAAAACTGACCTATCAAATTTCAGATAATTTACAGGCAGAATATGCGCTTCATTATACTTCTTCGTCTGACATTCCTCGTTACGATCGTTTGATACAAAAACGTGATGGCAAATTGCGTTTTGCAGAATGGTATTATGGTCGTCAGCTTTGGGTAATGAATTATGGAAAACTGACTTGGTATGCCAAAAATAAAGCCTTTGATGCGATGCGTGTAATTGTTGCGAATCAGCAAGTAGAAGAATCTCGTCATAATCGTCGTTTTGGAAATGACTGGTTGGGTTCTCGTGTCGAAAATGTCAGTATGACTTCTTTTAATATCGATTTTGATAAAGATTTACAAGATGACAGCAAACATCAAATTTTCTACGGTGTTGATTTTAATTATAATGATGTAAATTCGTCAGCTACGCAAAAAAATAGTGTTAGTAATGAAGTCCGTCCTTTAGATACTCGTTATCCAGATGAAGGAAGTACGATGACAATGGCAGCAGCCTATTTCAATTATAAATGGAATATTTCTAAAAAAATGACAGCTACGGCAGGCGCACGTTATACACAAATTTGGACAGAAGCAAATTTTGATAGTAAAGAGTTTTTTGATTTTCCTTTTGATGAAGCTAAAGTCAATACAGGTGCATTTAATGGAAGTTTGGGCCTTGCTTTTCGTCCTACTGATTCTTGGCAGCTCAATGCAAATCTTTCGTCAGGTTTTCGTGCGCCAAATGTAGATGATTTGGGAAAAGTATTTGATTCTCAACCGGGGAGTGTGGTTGTTCCTAATCCGAACCTTGCACCAGCTTATACCTATAATGCCGAAATTGGAATTTCGAAAACGTTTATTAATCGTGTTCGTGTTTCTGCAACAGGATATTATACCATTTTGAATGATGCTATGGTGTTGCGTAATTCTACATTCAATGGTCAAGATTCTATTGTTTATGATGGTCTTTTGAGTGGCGTAGTTTCGTATCAAAATACAGATATTGGCTATATTTATGGAGTCAGTTCGCAGATTGAAGCAGCTATTACGGACAAATTCAAATTCAAATCTACCTTTAATTATGTCTATGGCTTTGATGATGTTTCAGAAATCAGACTTCCAGATACGCCTCCAGCTTTTGGTTTGGTTTCACTAAAATATCAAAACAAACGTTTCAGAGTAGAAGGTCTTGTAAATTATCAATTCAGAAGCGTAGATTTTGATAAAATGTCGCCAGAAGATCAAGGAGATGCGATTTTCTATCCTGAAAATTTTATTCCTTCGTGGTGGACTTTGAATCTTCGTTCTAGTTATCAAATCAATAAAATAGTTAGTGCCAATCTAAGTGCTGAAAATATCTTAGACCATTATTATCAATCGTATGGTTCTGGAATTGGTGGAGCAGGACGTAATTTTATTTTGGCTTTGAGAGCTAATTTTTAAGTAAAAAAGTCGCTCGTAGGGATACGAGCAACGGTTAGGTTTCGTAACTTTGTTCTATCTTACTTTTTCTTGTAACTGATTTTTAAGGATTGGTAGGATTTACAGGATTTAAAATACAGATTAATACGAATAACTTTATTTTAAATAAAGAATACAGCCGTTGCTCGTGTCCTCACAAGCGACATTTAAAAAAACAAAAATGCAAAATTACCATACACTCTTAAAAACAATTTTAGAAGAAGGAACAGACAAATCTGACCGAACAGGAACAGGAACACGTTCTATTTTTGGCTATCAAATGCGCTTCAATCTTCAAAAGGGTTTTCCATTACTGACAACAAAAAAAGTCCATTTCAAAAGTATCGTTCATGAGCTTATTTGGTTTTTGAAAGGCGATACAAATATTAAATATCTGAAAGATAATGGCGTTTCGATTTGGGACGAATGGGCAGATGAAAACGGAAATCTAGGAAGAGTTTATGGCGCACAATGGAGAAATTTTGGAGGCATAGACCAAATAAATGATTTACTTAATTCTCTAAAAAACAATCCAGATTCTCGTCGTATGATTGTTTCGGCTTGGAATCCTGTTGATGTGCCAAATATGGCTTTACCTCCTTGTCACACGCTTTGGCAATGCTATGTAGCTGATGGAAAATTGTCTTTACAACTCTATCAACGCAGCGCAGATGTTTTTTTGGGCTTGCCGTTTAATATTGCTTCGTATGCACTTCTGACGCACATGTTGGCGCAAGTAAGTGGTTTGGAAGTAGGCGATTTGATTATGACTTTGGGAGATGCACATTTGTATAAAAATCACTTCGAACAAGCAAATCTACAACTTACAAGAGAAGAAAAAGAACTTCCAACTTTAGAATTAAATAAAGCAATAAAATCTATTTTTGATTTCAACTATGAAGATATTGTAGTCAAAAATTATAATCCACACCCTGCTATAAAAGCTCCTGTGGCTGTTTAGAAAAACAAATATTTAATTAAAATCCTTGTTGATGGTTTCATTTAATCTCAACGAGGATTTATTTTTTCGTGATTGTTGTTTTAAGCGTAATGACTAGACTGATACTTAAATAAAATTTGAAAGTCAAAGTAAAATTCATTAGTTTTGTTTTCATTTAAAAAATAACAACTAGAAATGGAAAAGGAATTCGAAAAGCTCAATGAAGCACTTACTTTTATTCGTTCTTTTTATAAAGAAAAACCAAAAGTAGGAGTTATTTTAGGAACTGGTTTGGGAGCATTGGTAGATGAGGTAGAAGTTGAACTGACGATTTCCTATCAAGATATTCCACATTTTTCACTCTCAACCGTAGAAAGCCACGCCGGAAAACTTATTTTTGGAAAGCTTTCTGGGCAGAATGTAATCGTTATGCAAGGACGTTTTCATTATTATGAAGGCTATTTGATGAAACAAATTGTATTTCCTGTTCGTGTTATGAAAATGCTGGGAATTGAATATTTATTTATTTCGAATGCTGCTGGAGCATTAAACCCTCAATATGGATTGAGTGAATTAATGGTTTTGGAAGACCATATCAATCTTTTACCTTCAAATCCGTTGATTGGAAAAAACATTCCTGCTCTAGGTATCCGTTTTCCAGATATGTTTGAGCCGTATTCTAGCAAACTCATTCAGTTGGCTGATGAAATTATACAACAAAATCACAATATAGAGTTTCATAAAGGAGTTTATGTAAGCGTTTCGGGGCCTAATCTTGAAACGAGAGCAGAATATCGTTATCTAAGAACGATAGGAGCAGATGCTGTCGGAATGTCGACTGTTCCAGAAGTGATTGCAGCCGTACATATGAATTTGCCTGTTTTTGCTGTTTCTGTTCTGACTGATTTGTGTCAGCCAGAGAATATAAAACCAATTACGTTAGAAGAAGTTTTGGCTGCTGCTGCTGAAGCAGAACCCAAAATGGCTTTTTTATTTAAGGAAATGATTAAGAAACTTGGATTCAACTTATAAATGCAATTTTTAAAAAAACTCTTCAAATTATTTATAAAGGTTGGAAAAATTGGAATAATAGGATTACTCTTAACCGTAATTCTATTTTTTGTATGCAATTATTTTTTTCCCTTTAAGTTAGATATTTCCTATTCTCAACTTATTTTGGATAGAAAAGGAGAAATAATTTATGGTTTTTTGAGTAAAGATGATAAATGGCGTTTTCAAACAGAGTTAGATGAAATTAGTCCTACTTTGAAAGAAACCATTTTATATAAAGAAGATCGTTGGTTTTATTATCATTTTGGCGTAAATCCGTTTTCTGTTGGGCGTGCAGCAGCTAGAAATAGTTGGACAGGAAGACGAACTTCTGGAGCTTCTACAATTACTATGCAAGTTGTAAGACTTTTAAACCCAAAGTCAAGAACGTATTTTAATAAAATTATCGAAACTTTTAGGGCTTTTCAGTTAGAACTCAATTATTCAAAAGACGAAATTTTACAGCTTTATCTCAATCTAATTCCGTATGGTGGAAATATTGAAGGCGTAAAATCGGCTTCTCTTCTCTATTTTGGTCAAGAACCTGAAAAGCTAAGTTTGGCACAAATTACAGCTCTTACCATTGTTCCAAATCGCCCCACTACGTTAGGATTTTCTACCAATTCTAATAAAGATTATTTGATTACAACTCAAAAAATTATCAAAGAACGAAATAAATGGCTCAAACGATTTCAAAAAGATAACTTATTCAAAACCGAAACTATAAACGATGCTTTAGAAGAACCTCTAGATATTAATTTTAGAAAAATGAACCGAGAAGCTCCTCATTTTTCATTTTTTTTACATTCAAAATACCCAAATCAGAATATTTTAGAAACGACTTTAGACCGAACTATTCAGCAAAAAGTAGAACAAATTACCCAAAATTATACTCGTAGATTAGGAAAATTAGGTATTTATAATTCTGCTATTTTGGTAGTTGATAATGAAACTAAGGAAATTCGTGCTTATGTCGGTTCACAAGATTTTTATGATACGCTACACAATGGACAAGTGGACGGCATACAGGCATATCGTTCCCCCGGAAGTACGTTAAAACCACTTATTTACGGAATGGCATTTGATGAAGGTTTTTTGACACCAAAACGAAAACTCTTAGATGTTCCGATTGATTACGATGGCTACACGCCTGAAAATTTTGATAAGAATTTTAATGGAGAAGTAAGTGTAGAGGTTGCGTTGGCGTATTCGTTGAATGTTCCTGCTGTAAATACGTTGAAAGAATTAAGTGTTTTTAAGATGGTTCAAAAACTTTCTGATGCAGGTTTTTCTCAGATTGAAGCTGATAAACACAAACTTGGTCTTTCGCTTTCTTTGGGTGGTTGTGGTGTTTCGTTGGAGGAAATGGTCGGACTTTTTTCGGCGTATTCTACAAAAGGAGTTTTTGAAAAACCTCATTATTTAAAGAAAAATAATAACAAAACGAACAAAAAAAGTCATTCTATTGCAGAAGATAATTTTTCATTTCAACTTCTTTCAGAAGAATCTGCTTATATGATTTCGGATATTCTTACAAAAGTAGAACGCCCAGATTTTCCTTCTGATTATCAAAATAGTAAAAATGTTCCCAAAATTTCTTGGAAAACGGGTACTTCGTATGGTCGTAGAGATGCGTGGAGTATTGGCTACAATGCCCATTATACGATTGGCGTTTGGATTGGAAATTTTAATGGACAGAGTTCGGAATATCTCACAGGGGCGCAGGTTGCAACGCCACTTTTATTTCAGCTTTTTGGAAGTGTAGATTATGCAGCGACAAACGAATCTATAAAGCAACCCAAAACACTAAAACAGCGACTAGTTTGTAGTGAAACTGGAAAAGTGCCTGCTGATTTTTGTGAGAGTTTGTTGAATGATTTTTATATTCCGACAATTTCGCAAAGTGATGAATGTCAGCATTTAAAGAAGGTTTTTGTAAATAATGAGAAAGGAAATAATAAAATAACGTATTGTTCTTTTTGTCTTCCCAAAGATAATTCTGAAAAAGAAAAAAGCTACAAAACAGAATATTTCCCAAATATAAAACCAGAACTTACTTCTTATTATCTAAATAGAAATTTACCTATTCGAAGTGTTCCTCCTCATAATCCAAACTGTACGCATATTTTTAAAGACAAAAATTCGCCTCAAATTATTTCCCTTTTCGAAAATAGAGAGTATATTTTAGATGATGATTCGACACAGCTTTTATTAGAATGCAGAACAGCATCAGATATTAGTAGCGTTTTTTGGTATATCAATGATAAATTTTTGAAGGAAAGTAAACCCAATGAACGAGTTTTTTTTAGTCCTTTTGAATTTGAAAGTTCAACTATTTCTAAAAATAAAAATGATAAAAAAGGAAAAACTCATAATAAAACAAAGATTTCTTGTACTGATAACAAAGGCAGAAATACAGATATTTATATTGTTTTGAAGAGGAATTATTAAGAGAAAAATTGTAATTTTGATATTTGATTAAACGAATAAAAAATGGATGAAAAAACAGAAATATTAGGTAATCAAAGTCATAAAATAATTTTTGGAGATGCTTTAGAAGGATTAAAAACAATTCCTGATGAGTCTATTGATTTAATTTTTGCAGACCCACCCTATGATATTGGTAAAAATTTTAATGGAAAGATTGAAAAATGGGATTCAGAAGAAGAATATTTAGAATGGTGTTATGAATGGCTAGACTTGTGCCTTCAGAAATTAAAACCAAATGGTAGTTTTATGTCATGACGGCTACCCAGTTTATGCCTTATTTTGATATTTATCTACGTAAAATTGGCTATTCCTTCAAGGTTAATTTGGAGTTATGATAGCTTTGGAGTGCAAGCCAAAAAATATTATGGCTCTATGTACGAACCGATTTTATTTTGTGTAAAAGATAAAAATAATGGCTCTTATCTGATATTGGACTGATAATAAATATGCTTTGTTCTTGCCAAATTTTATTCTGTAAAAATGTTATTTTTTCCATAACACAGGGTTTGC
>PFKD01000053.1 GCA_002784125.1 Flexibacter sp. CG_4_10_14_3_um_filter_32_15 | reverse complement strand
GATAGTTAAAGTGTGTTTAAACACACTGAAAGCAGTATAAAAAGTTTCGTGCGTTTACCCTAGTTTAATTATAAAATACTCTTCAATTTTATTGGAAATACGTAATTTTAGTAACTTTAGTTTTATCCAGTTATTCTAGGGTAGAAAAAAATACCTAATTTTCATAATTCGCATACTTTTTATAGAAGTTCAAAAACTATTTCCTGCAACTTGGAAAGTTATAGCTACTATTTTTCCTCTTCTTTTTGTCTAGCCATTTGTTCGTAATATTCTTTAGGCATACCTACTTTTGCTAGATGCGCTTTTGCTCTTTTTACTTTTTCTGGAAAAAGCGAAATTTCGGCATATTTGTTCAACTCTGGATTAATAGTTATTTCTCCATTTTTGATAAGCTCTTCAATGAATTTACTGTTTTTCGTTTTCATATTTTTCGTTTTATTAAAAATTCTTGAGTTTTAGTATTTGATTCAAATGGATACCATTCTCCATTTCCTAACGAAGTATAAACAAAAAAGTCTTTATTAATTTCTTTAATGTGCTTATTTACCACCATTCTATATCAATAGCTTCTAAATCTACATCTGGAAAATTATAATTTTCTATCAATAACTTTCTTGAAAATGATTTTTCTTGTGGGTCTATCATTGAACAAACTATATTTTTTAAGTGATTCATTTTTTCTTTGTCTATGCTATTTGCTAATTCTGATGCTCTAGTTATTGAATATAATGCTAACAATCTACCTGCTGCCAAAACGCCACTATTGATTTGTAAAATATAATTTACTCTTTCTATTACTTCTAGAAATTTTGTGAATGGAAGCATTTTTAGAAAGGCAGATTTTGTATTTTTATCTCTAGTGAGTTCTTCTCTCAAATATTTTTTTCCTTCTTCAGAATGGTTATTTTTTATGTATATTTCTACATCTTGATAGAGTAAAGAAAAGTCTAAACTGTCTTTTTTATTCAAAAACTCTCCTTCTTTGAAATCTCTCAATAAATCATCTCCTATTTCAAATGCTTTCATTAAAGATTTAAGTTGTTGAAACCTATATAATCTAGGAGGATTAGAAGAAATAGCTTCCTCGTTCCATTCGGATTGTTTTGGAACTAAATCTACAAATTCAAGATAAATTTCTAAAAAATCCTTTGCTGTATAAATCTTTTCTGATAAGTCAATTGTAGTTGTATCTTCTTCTGAATCCAGTATTTTTAGCAAAGAATCCTTTTCTTGATTTTCAGGTTCTTCTACTTCTTCATAATTAATTTCTAATCTATTCGCTATTTTTAGCAGTAATTCCAAATCTTGTTCGTTAGAAGATTGTAAAATAAAAGTACGCATAAGGTTATTTTTTGTTTAGTGTTTATTAAAAATACGAAGAAATCCGAGAAAAGCGAAATCACAAAAAAACGGTTCACTTTAGGCAAACCGTTTTTTGTTTTTATGAGAAAATTAAAAATTACTCTTCCGTATTCTCAGGCAATTTCAAACTTCTACAAATATTATGTTGCTCTGCAACTTAAATTCAATATCATTATTCATTTTCCGTATTCTCATTCAATTTCAAACTATTCAAAACATTACTAAGCTGCGTTCCTTTCAAAAGGTTTCCAAAAACATCAGCAATCGATTTTCCTCCCAAAATAGCCAACGGAGCCATAGAATCTGCCATTTTTTGAGCCAATTCTTTATCAGAGAAAGATTGTAAAGCAGCAATCAAATCTGGAGAAACAGCTTTTGCTTTCGCTACAACGGCTTCTACTTCGGTTTGCTCTTCCAAAATAAACTGTTCTAATTCTCTTTGTGCTTTCTCTAATTCAAGATTATTGATAGCTTTTTGTCTTGAAAGCTCGTCATCATTGATTTGATTAAGCGACTTTTGTTCGTCTAATCGTGCCTGTAAATGACGTTCTTTACTAATTATTTCACTTTCAATTTTTGACAAAGTTACTTCTAAAAGTTTTTGTGTTTCTTGTTTTTGAAGTTCGTAAACTGTCTGTTTGGTTTCAGATTGTGTGGCTGCAATTTTTCTTGTAATGGCTTCACTTTCTTGCGTAAATTCTAGTTTTCGTTTTTCAGAATTGATACGAAGCGTTTGCATAACTACATCTTGCTGCGAAGAAATCAACAGATTTTCAATGTTGGCATCTCCCAAACTTATATCCAAAATTTCTACGTCATAAATACGCATTCCGTTTTCTTCAAAAAGTCGTCCTTTGCGTTTGTTCGTTTTTTTGTCCGATTCTCCCAAAATAGCATCTCTCAAAATAGTAATTCCATTGGCATAAAATTCCATAATTGGGTATCTTCTGACCGTGTTTCGGATATACGAACGCATGTGGTCTGTCAAAAATTTGACATAATTTTCTACATTAAACCATTTATCAGAGCTTCCTTCAAAATTGACACGATACGATAAATTAATTTTTACTTGTGTATAATCTGCCGATTCTGCTAGTATTTCATCAGAAACCTTATTATACAGCACTCTCAAATAAACTGTTCGGATAGCATTTTCTGTTGTTTTTGGCGTTCCTGTCGAAAGTTCAATTCCTTCCAGTTCTTCATCATATTCCAACAAATACGATTGAGGTCCTTCAATAACTTTACGTTTTCCAGTCTTGCTGACCACCAAAACAGCATACCCCGTCCAAGGTGCAATCGTAACTGCTCCCTCATACTTAGTGTCTAGCGTAATCATGCGAGGTGGCGTATGCAAATTATCACGATTAAATTCATCGCCTACCATTTCATCAGAAATCTTTGCTTTTTTACGAAGTTGTTGAGGTCGTTGAGGAGCTTGATTTTGCTCTTGCAATTCAAAATCAGTTACAAAATTATCGTTTTTGGCAATATTTTGTAGGGCTAAATTATACTCCATTGCCTCATTATTATTAGGAAACCAAAGTGAAGTTTGTTTTTTAGAAAGCACACGACGCACCAAAACAAATTCTCTAGGGTCAGGTAAAAACATGGCTGCACCTTTCATAAGAGCAACTGTTCCCGTTTTACGATTCAAATAATAACGCCCTTCTCCTGCTGGAATGGCAATGGCGTAATGGCGTTCCTTTGTTCCATAACGCACAATGGCGTGTTCTGGACGTGGGTAATAAATCATTTGGTCTTTTCCTGTGATGAAAAGTTCGTCCCCTTCTTTGTATTCTTGTTTTCCGTCTTTATAAGGCGCAATTACTTTTATATAAAGACCACTCATTTCATTGAGTTCGATGGCTTTAAATTTTCGCATTCCATTTTTTTGAATGAAAACCTCCGTAGGTTTTGGAAACACGACTTTTGGTCCTTGAATATAGCGTTTATTTCCGTCTTCATTCAATAAAATACAATATTCCAAACGCTCTAAAGTTACAGCTTCACGCACATATTCGTCGTCGTCTGCATATTCATCTCTGACCACTTCGATGCCTGTTGGTGGAATATAAAACGAAACTTCATCGCCACGAATAATCAAAAGTTGTCCCATAGTTAGAGTTTCGGCTACTTCGTTGAGTTCTTTTGCTTCGTTTGCTTCTCCTTCTTTTGTTTTGATGACTGATTTTCCCCAGTTTTCTCGTGCTTGTTGCTCATCATAAATGCGAACTAATAAATATTGATTCGAACTCAGATTATGACCACGAATCACTCGTGCCATTTGTCCTGCCCAAAGTGCAAAAGAAATAGGTCCTGCAATATTTACTTTTCGCCCTACATTAAGCTCTGCTAGATTATTACTTGTTCCAATTTTTGGAGGATTGGTATCTTTTGAAGGATTTTTTAGCACAACATACCAACCTTCTGGAGCAATTACAAAAGCTCTCATGGCTTCTTCTAAATTGCATTTTTCGAAACGCTTCGTAGCAGGGTCAAACATAACAGGACGGTCAGTATTGGCAAGACTTGTCTTGTAAGGCCCTACATAAACATTGATATTTCCCTTTGTTTGGTCAGAAATAAAAGCATATTCGTTGGGAGCTAAAACTAAATCTCGTTCTCGGTTTACATCAGACATAAGTGATTGTTGTTAAGTTAAAATGATAGATAAATTTGATGGTATGAATAGAATACTTTTTGATAAAATTCTTCTCTAAAATAAGAATAAATTAGAATTTTACAAAGAATAAATTTTGTTAGTGTGATAAATACAATAAGGTGTTTGTTTTCCTCAACGCTACTTCATAACTAAAGGTTTCATTTTTTGGAAAAAAAAGTGTGTTTTTTTTACACTAAGTAGTCAAAGGATTTGATTTTTTATGAAAAAATGTTTCGTCTTTGTATGGCTTCCATAAAAAATTTAGAGCAAATAATGAAAAAAGTAGAATAGTTGGAAATTTAAGGAAGTAAATTACTCCATGATTTAGATGTGTAAGAATGTAATAGTGTGCAAAAAGACTTGCCTTTTCTTTACGAATACAAATTCCCAAAGTAATAAGTCGTTATGTAGCCATAAGAACGACAAAACTAAAAACGTTCTTTTCCGTTAAGAAAACAGTACTATTTTTGATAAATTTTTAATACTTTGTAGAAAGTGATTTAAAAGTAGCTAAAACAAGCATAAAAATGAAATAACAATTTTTATTCTCACAAAAAATTACGATACTTGTTAGATTAAATAAAATGATACTAATAAGTAAAAGAATTATCGGTACATATACCGACGACAAAATTGAAAAAAATTTATGATTGACAATAACATCTATTACACGCCCCGACAAATCGTTGAGGAGCTTGACAAATATATCATCGGACAACACGAAGCCAAAAGAAATGTAGCCATTGCGCTGCGTAATCGTTGGCGACGTATGCATGTGAAATCAGACATGCAAAAAGAAATTATGCCCAATAATATCTTGATGATTGGCTCAACAGGTGTCGGAAAAACAGAAATTGCTCGTCGTTTGGCAAAGGTAGCCAATGCTCCTTTTGTAAAAGTAGAGGCTTCAAAATTTACAGAAGTGGGTTATGTAGGGCGTGATGTAGAAAGTATGGTGCGTGATTTGGTGGAGCAAGCCGTCAAACTCATACAAACTGAAAAGCGTGATGCTGTAAAGCAAAAAGCAGAACAAGCTGTTGAAGATATTATTCTTGATGCGCTTATTCCACCTCTCAAAAACAGACAACCTTCTACTGCGCCTTCTACTTCTACGGTTGGTTTTTCGAATGATGAAATGCCTACCACAGATGCCGAATTGAATGAAAGAACAAGAGAGCGTTTTAGAGAAAAATTACGTGCAGGAGAATTAGAAGACCGAAAAATTGAGGTTACGTTAGAGTCTAGCAATAACCCCGGTGTTGGTGTTGTGGGGGGAGCGATTGATGAAGTTTCCATGATGAACCTTCAAGAAATGCTAAGTGGAATGTTGCCTTCTCGTTCTAAAAAACGTAAAGTTACGATAGAAGAAGCTAGAAAATTACTCTTAGAAGAGGAAGCCTTCAAACTTATCGATATGGACGAAGTGAAAATGGAAGCCATCAAAAAAGCTGAAAACTCTGGAATTATTTTTATTGATGAAATTGATAAAGTTGCCTCTTCGGCAAATAAAGGAGGAGGAGCAGATGTAAGCCGTGAAGGTGTGCAGCGTGATTTATTGCCGATTGTTGAAGGAAGCGCCGTAACGACAAAACACGGAATTGTAAATACTGACCATATTTTGTTTATTGCAGCAGGGGCGTTTCACGTTTCGAAACCCTCTGATTTGATTCCAGAACTTCAAGGCCGTTTTCCAATTCGTGTCGAACTCAACTCACTCACAAAAGAAGATTTCCATAAAATATTAAAAGACCCAAAAAACGCACTTAGCAAACAATATGTTGCTCTTTTAGAGGCAGAAGGAGTAAAACTGACGTATCAAGAAGATGCCTTAGAAGAAATTGCTGATATTGCTTTTCATATCAATTCAGAACTTGAAAATATTGGTGCAAGGCGTTTGCATACCGTAATGAGTCATTTATTGAATGAAATTTTGTTTGATATTCCTGATACCATTCCACCAAATGCTCATGTTTCTATCAGCAAAGAAATGGTACAAGAAAAACTGAAAGCTCTTGTTAAGAATAGAGATTTGAGCCAGTATATTTTGTAGTTGATACCTTCTAAAGTGTCAAAATTACATACTAAACCCTAAGTTTATTCAAAAACTTAGGGTTTTTTGTGGTTTATATTTGCAAAAAGTAAAATAATTAGCAAAAAACTATCGGTTATTTGTACTACTTTTGTATATTAGACAAACTAATCAAAAGCTGAATTTATAAATAATGAAAGAAGAACGCATTACAGATAATCTTACAAAGCCTTTCAATCAAGCACAAACACAACTAGAAATTCTTAAAAAACATTTTCCAAACTGTTTTGATAAGGAGGGAAACTTTAAATTAGAATCTTTCAAAGAAGAAATAAAACAAAATGAAGTTTCTTTTTCTAGTGAAAGTTATGGAATAGAGTGGTTAGGAAAAGCCTATGCGAGAGTTTTGCTCAATGAACCTGCTCAAACCCTACTCAAAGAAGACAAAATATTCAATCAACAAGAAGAAAATCAAAACGCTCAAAACTTACTTTTTAGAGGAGATAACTTAGAAGTCTTGAAGCACTTGACAAATGTATATTATGAAAAAATAAAAATGATATACATTGACCCTCCTTATAATACAGGTTCGGACGGTTTTGTATATAACGATGACCGTACTTTTTCGATTAGAGAATTACAACAACTGGCAGGAATAAACGGCGAAAAAGCAAAACGAATTTTGGATTTTGTAAAGAGTAAAAGCAATTCCCATTCGGCATGGCTTACTTTTATGTACCCTCGTTTGTATATTGCTAGGCAGCTTCTCAAAGACGACGGTGTTATTTTCGTTTCCATTGATGATAATGAAGTCGCACAGCTTAGGCTTTTGCTTGATGAGATTTTTGGAGAAGAGAATTTTGTGGCAGAATTACCTACGGTTATGAATTTAAAGGGAAATAATGATGAATTTGGTTTTGCAGGAACACATGAATATACAATTTGCTATGCAAAAAATAAAGAAAGTTTAGTTTTGAATGAATTTATAATTAGTGATGATGAATTAGAAGATTGGCAAGAAGATGAATATGGATTTTATAAACAAGGTGCAAACTTAAAAGCAACAGGAACAAATGCACCACGAGAAAAAAGACCTAATTTATTTTTTCCTGTTTTTATAGATAATGATGATACTGTTTTTGTTACAGAAAACAATGAAATACCTAATCAATTTCTAAATAAAGAAAAAGATTTAATCACACTTTATCCAATTACAAACAATCAAGAAATGTCGTGGCGATGGAGTAAAGAAAAGTTTTTGAATGAAAAACATAATTTAATAATTTCAAGAAATGGAAGTTTAGGAATTTATAAAAAACAACGACCAACACTTGGAGATTTGCCTTCCAAAAAACCAAAAACCATTTTTTACAAACCTCAATACAGTAGTGGAAATGGAACAGCACAAATCAAAGAATTATTTAATGATAAATTTTTTTCTAATCCTAAACCAATTAAATTAATTAAAGATTTAATACAAATAGGAACATTTACTTCTAATTCCGACCTTATCCTAGATTTCTTTGCAGGTAGTGGCACAAGTGGCGATGCAGTCATGCGTTTGAATGCAGAAGACGGAGGAAATAGAAAATTTATTTTGGTTCAATTAGATGAAAAGATTGATAAAAAAAGCAACAAAACGGCTTTTGATTTTGTCAAGAATGAATTAAAGATTGAAAATCCTACTATTTTTGATATTACAAAAGAGCGTTTGATTCGTGCAGCCCAAAAAATCAAAACAGAAAGCAACGAAATTATACAATCAAAAGAAAAAGAAATAAATCAGCTTTCAGAACAGATAAATTTAAAAGGAAATCAAGAAAAAATAACCACTCTACAATCAGAAATAGAACATTTAAAAACACAAGATGTAGGTTTTCAAGTCTTCGAAAGTATTCCAATGTGGGAAGATTATCTCAACGATGAAGAAGATTTGACCGAAAACACTACGCTTTTTGATGAAAAAACACTCACAGAAGAAGATATACAAACTTTGCTTACTACATGGACATTTTACGATGGAATTTTGCCTACTCAAAAACCACAAAAAATTGATTTAGGTGGATATTCTGGTTATTTGGTTCAGACCAATCTCTACTTGATGCATACAGGCTTCAAAACCAAACATTTAGTCAATTTGATAGAAAAATTAGAAAATGATTCGGCTTTTGTTCCTTCTAAATTGATTCTTTTTGGGTATAATTTTGATAGCAAAAACTTAAAAGAAATAGGCGATAATTTGAAACAATTTATCAATAAAAAATCAATTGATTTGGATTTACTTATTCGTCATTAGGGTAAACGCACGAAACTTTTTATACTGCTTTCAGTGTATTTAAACACACTTTAACTATCAGAGTAAATTCAATTTACAAAGTTAA
>PFKD01000187.1 GCA_002784125.1 Flexibacter sp. CG_4_10_14_3_um_filter_32_15 | reverse complement strand
TTTTCCGATATTTGATTATATGTAAATTAAAATATAAATTAAACTGCTCATTATCAAGTACTTAAAAAATGGTAGGGTAGAGTAGTTTTTTTTGTAAAGTTTGATAGTAAACCCTAAGGTTTCAAAACTGGTCTTTTACGAGTATTGGCAAAACTTCCTTTATTTTTGCAGTGAAAACCCCTAACTCATCATTTGTGTATTGTTTCTGCCTATCATTAAAAGTTACTTTATTGGGAAAACTCATATTTTGGTAAAAACATTTTTCTATCATTTCAAAAACTTCGGATAAAGTATTCTTTACTACATATTCTTTGAACTCTTCGTAAGTTTTTGGGCAGTTTTTTTCTTCTTCGTTCATTTTAATTTCTAGTTTACCTACTCGCTCAATAATTTTCTGTTTGATAATTTCAAAATCATTTTCTTCTAAGAGTTGGTTACTAGAAGCATTTATGTCAGTAAGCCAGTCGGTAAGTTGTCCGAATTTTTGTTGAATCTTTTTAGCAATGTGTAATCTCTTGGAGTGTTGTTCTGTAAAAGCTTCTTGAAAATCATTTTGTAATTGTAGCCATTTTTGCTGTTCAGTTCTCCAATGTTTGAAATAAATTTCTAAGGCATCTACACTAGCAAAATTGATATACTCTACACTAATAGGCAGAATAGCATTTTGAAACTCGTCTTTTTTGAAACGATTGTTTTCGCCTATCAAAAAAAGTTCCTCCATACAATAAGGCGACTTTGCATATTTATCACTCGTAAAAACGACAATCAAATCACCTTGCCCTATTTCCTTTATAAAATCTGAAATAGATTCTCCATAAGTGCAATTCTCTTTATCTATACGCACATCAAAACCATCATTTTTGAGTGATTGATAGAGTTTTTCTACTAAATCTTCACGGCTTTTGCCAGTTTCGGAATTTTCATCACGCCAAGCATACGAGAAATAAATCTTACCTTTTTTATCTGACATAGATTTTGTTTTTAGAGTTAAATTTTGTTTTCATTCCTAAAATAGAAACTTTATTTTTTTGATGCAAGTTTTTGTATAAAAAAAACAAAAACCATTTAGTATAAAGCTATACAACTTTATAGTAAATGGTTTTTTTCTATGTTTATCAACCGTCGTTGAGGTTTTGTCTTCTTTGTATTCAAGGAGATTTTATTTTATACTAATTCAGAAACAGGAATTGCATTTACAGTTACATTCGAAGTCGATAAATCAAACTCTTTCAATTCTACTTCTTGAAGTGTATTAGGCAAAGAAACATTATAGGCTTGATTTACACGCACATAATTTTCTGTAAAACCAAAAATTTTGTCTTCTTTTACTTCATTTTCCCACAAAACCGTCTTTGTTTTTCCTAATTGAGATTCATAGAAATAATTGCGTTTTTTGTCAGAAAGACTATGTAACATTTTCGAACGCTCGGCACGAACTGACTTTGGAACAGGATTTCCCATTTCGGCAGCCTTTGTATTTTGACGTTCTGAATAGGTAAAAACATGCAAATACGAAATATCTAAGCTATGCAGAAAATTATAGGTTTCCATAAAATGTTCTTCGCTTTCCCCTGGAAAACCAACAATTACATCGACACCAATACACGCATCTGGCATTAGATTTTTAATTTTTTCTATTCTTTCACGATACAAACTCGTTTTGTAACGACGACGCATAAAACGCAAAATTTCATCGCTACCCGACTGCAAAGGAATATGAAAATGAGGAACAAACTTTTTAGATTGTGCTACAAATTCGATAATCTCATCAGATAATAAATTCGGTTCGATAGACGAAATACGAAAACGCTCAATGCCTTCTACTTTATCCAATTCTTGTACAAGTTCAAAAAAAGTATGGACACGCTCGTTATTTATCAACCCATAATCGCCTGTATTTACGCCTGTCAAGACAATTTCTTTTACATTTGTGGCTGCAATTTCTCTAGTCGCTTTCAAAATATTTTCTACTGTATCACTTCGGCTATTTCCTCTAGCAAGTGGAATTGTACAAAAAGCACAGTTATAATCACAACCATCTTGAACTTTCAAAAATGTACGTGTACGGTCGCCATACGAATAAGCCGTATTAAAATCAGTCGCTTGTGAAATTTCTGAAGCGCAAAGTTGAACGGTATCTTTTTGTTCGAAATCATTCAAAACTTCAAACAAACGAAACTTTTCGGCAGCTCCCAAAACAGCATCAACACCTTTTATAGTTGCTATTTCTTGAGGCTTTAATTGAGCATAACAACCAATAATAATAACATACGAATTAGGCGATACTTTTTTAGCTTGTTTTACAACCTGCTTACACTTTTTATCTGCATTTTCTGTAACCGAACAAGTATTGATGACAAAAATATCTGCATTTTCAGAAAATTCGACACGCTCATATCCACGCTCTTCGAACTGACGAGCAATAGTTGAGGTTTCAGAAAAATTGAGTTTGCAACCCAAGGTATAAAAAGCTACTTTACGCATGACTTTTGAATTTATATTTTTATAAAACAGCTTAGAAGCTGTTTTCTACATTTGGCAAAGGTACGAAATAAAATAAAATTTGCATTTATGAAAAAATAATCTTTTATTTGCTAGGCTAACTAATAATGTAAAAACGGAACTTATTTTTGAAAGAATTAGTTTAGTTTTTGATAGATAAAATGGGGATTTAGCTCAGTTGGCTAGAGCACTTCGCTGGCAGTGAAGGGGTCATCGGTTCGAATCCGATATTCTCCACAAAAATCAATTTAGAATTGTGAATTTAGACTTTAGAAATAATGAAATTCTGAACTGAAAAAGTTTAAAACTCCTTTTCTTCTCAAGATATTTTAAAGAGAAGGAGTTTTCTGTTTTTCCACAGACTAGAAAGTCTGTGATACGTAATGACTTTTACCTACTCAAAAAATAACCTCTAAACTTCTCAAATTCTTCTAGTTCTTGTTTTACAAATCTTGCAAAAAGTTTTTCTCCTACCTGTTCTTTGAGTGCAGAAATACCTGTATCAATCAAACGGATTCCTTTTTGAGTAAGTAGAATATTATCAAAAGGCTGTCCACCAATGTCAGAAGGTCGCAATAAATCTCTGTGAGCAAAACCTCCTTTATGAAGTTGTATCAATTCATCTTCAAAAACTTCTGACCACAAAACACGCCTTTCTTGTTCGTAAGCACGAAAATCTAAGAGGGGCATAACAATACTTACAGTTAATAATAATTTGGGATTTTTGAAAAAATGGCTTTTAAACGTGTTTTAAAGGCTATTTTTATGGAAAATGGCGAAATAGCTAATAAAAACGAAAATTACACTTTTGCACTTCTTAACACATTTACTAATCTTTTAACAGGCTCGTGTACGTGTTCTACAAACTTTAGCGTACAAAACGAAACTTACAGTTTTACATATACATAAGGGCGTGTATGCGTAAAGTAAACAAAACCTCCTCTACTACTACTTACTTGAAATAGTGGCTTGTAAACGCTTATATAGCGTTATTTGCTCCTTTAACGACTCAATGTACTCATCTTTAGTAGATAGCTCCTTACGAGCTGCTGATAACTCCACTTCTAAAATTTTGATTCGGTTTTCTAATTCTGAAATTTCATTTGGATTTAAAACCTTATCCGTTTCCTTATCCGAAACCTTATCCGTTTTACTTGAAAGGTTACCCAAAAGGTTACCCGAAAGGTTACCCGTTATGTCTTTATTTTTGGCATTTTTCATATCCGTAAACAACAACTCAGTTATATCTTGACCAAAGTATTTGGCAATCACACATAAGTCTTTTACCATAGGCATACTTTGGTCAATCTCCCAATTAGATATAGCAGAACGATTATAACCAATAGATTCAGCAAACTGGTCTTGCGTCATTCCTAGTTGTTTTCTAAGAAAGCGAATGTTATCACCCAAAAAAAAATTCATTTCTTTTGCCACATTATTTGGTAATGCCATATTATTTGTCTAAATTTGGTTCATAATCAAAAACAAAGTTTCACAAAGCTAATAAAATTATAATTATACAAAATGACAGCACAACAAGAAACTGTAGTAAATTATGAAGCAATACTACAAAATGGAGATAAAGAAAGACTAGCTCGTTTGGCTGATTGTTCGCCTCAATATGTAGGTAGAATTGCACGTAAATTAAATACTGACAAAAATTACAAAGCAAAGACAATCACTCAAGTAAAGGTAGTTTTATTACTTGAACTTACGAAAAATCACTATGAATCGTTAGTGGAGGCTGTAAATAGAGTTTCATTCAATATTCCATCTTATAAATCTGTAAGCTAATGACATTATCAAATGAAATATCATTTGTTAATAAAACGGTTGTCGTTTCTTATGGATTCCTTCAAAAATACTACTCTTATGAGTATTTAAAAAAATCTGTTTCTTTGGAAAAATGGCAAAAAGCAGAAAAAGGTTGGATAGTTTGGCAATCTGTTTTAGATGCAAATGCAAAAGCTAAAAGAGAGGAAGATAGAAAAAAACTACCTACTCTACAGGAACTAGAAAAAGTAGCCTTATCAGAGCAACTAGAAAACTTAGTTTTAGAACAGTTTTACTCAACTTCTGAAGCTCAAGATTTAGTAATTCATTATGGTTACGAACTGGCAAAAGATTATTGTGAGGCATCAGCTTGGTTGAGAATGCTAACAGAACTTGGCAAAGACAAACAAGCAATAAGAAGGCTTACAGGATATAACACGAAGACTAATCTTCGTAAAGCTGCTGCAAATATATTGAAATTCAAAAACTTGAAAGGATTAGGTGCATCAAATGCCGAATCATTGAGAATAAAGGAACTTCAATATCAAAAATTAGGAATGGAGTGTATCATTTCTGGCAAGTTTGGCAATAAAAACGCTGCAAAAACAGAAATAAAAGACTTCCACGACATCACTTTAGTAGGTCTGTACATGAACATTGACAGACCACAAATATACCACATAGATTCAAAATACGGTGTTTATGCACAATATTTAGACAAATGTCAAGCACATGGCAAAGAACCAATGAGTTTGTCTTGGGTAAAAGGACATTTTAAATGTGAGCGAGTACAGGCGATTATTTCACAACAGCGTTATGGCAAATCTGACCAAAAAGCAAGGTTTGTAAATAAAATCAGAGCTGAAAAAGTGAAGTATTCTAACAGCCGAATCGTACTTGATGGTATTCCAATTAGTGCAGTACATACCAACAAAGGCGAATTGAAATGGCAATACACTCTTTTTCCTATTCTTGATGTCGCTTCTGGAGCTATTATCGGTTTTTCTCACGGTTATCAAGAGAATACTAAAATGTTCAAAGATGCGATGCGTCAAGCCATCAATACAGCGAATCATAAAAAATTCAAAGAAGTTGTAAGTGATGGATTTTTGAAAAAGAACATTCAAGCTGGAGATATTTTGAGTTTTGCTTGTGAAAAACATAAAGCAATAGTCAAAAATCCACAGGAAAATGAAGCTGAACGTTTGGGATTGATTATTCAAGAACGTTTTAGGAAATATGAATGGTGGGCAGGACTTGGAATTACGACAAAGAAAAAGGAAAGTCGTGCTAATCGTGATTATTTTGATGTAAAAAACGCACCTACTTACGCTGAGTTTATCAAAATCGTAGCTAAAGAAATGGCAATGTATAATGCAGAAATACAAGAAAATGGACTTTCACGCATTGAAAATTACCATCAAAACTTTAGAAAAGATGCTGAATTTATACACCCAAGTGCAATGCGTAGAATGTTTGGAGAGTGGACAACTCGTAAAATCGTAGCTGGAGAACTTACAGTACAAATTGGTAGCAAAGAATACAAATTTGCAGTACCAGAATATACAGACTGGTTACAAAATGACCAAGATTTCTCTAAAAACAAAGCTCGTGTTCGTGTTTATTTTGATCCAAGTGATATGTCGCAAGTGGACATTTGTAATATAGTAGATAAAGATGATTTGAGTAAAGACAAATTCAAATCTACTCTAAATGCACTTGAATTGACTTCTAAAACATTCAGTGAGCATACAGAAGCAACTGAAAAAGCACTTGGAAGACAACTCAAAAACAGAAAATCTACTAAAGAATATTTGGCAGAACAGGAGCAGGAATACAAAGAAGCTAATAACGAGCTAACAGCATCTGAATTAAAAGTTCCTTTCAAAAATCCTCTTCGAAAAGGAAAATTCAAGAACGATTATAACGAAGCTGTAGCAAAAGAAATGGAAAACTACTTCTTATTTGGAGAGTCTGGAATGATGCAAAAAGCTGCTGGAGATGGAATTGATTATTCAGAACAGGAACAACCAAAAGAAGATACTCAAAATTCAGAATCAAAAACAATCAAAATACCTAAACGCTGGTAACAGCATATTTTTCACAAAAAAACTCCTTAAAGAGGGCAATCAATAAGGAGTTCAATATTAACAAACTGAAAGGCACAATATTATGGAAATTACAACAAAAAAACAAATTTCACTTGCGTTAAATGAATACTTACAGGTCATTTATCAGCGTGATGGCTCAACTCAAACTGACTTTTGGAAGCAACATGACCTCAACGATGGCTATGTATCGTCAGTAAAAAATGGTAAAGTAGAAGGCAAATACCCTGCTGATACATTTTACATTGAATTAGCTAATATCATAGGTTTTCAGATTGAAAAAACCTATTGGAAGCATATTGATACGACTTTATACAAGTCTATCGTAAAAACTGCTGATATAGCTAGACAGCAAAAAAAGCTAATAGGCATTGATGGAAATACAGGAAGTGGAAAATCACATGCCGTTGAGAAAATAACAAAGGAACGTCCGGGTACAACGGCTCTTGTGGTTGCTGATGCGACACTTTATGTAACGAAGGCAACGCATAATTTTATACAGCAAATCTACTTTGCTTGTGGGTATAAAGAGGAAATGAAAATCTCAGATATGCGTAAAAAGATTTTTGATAAAGCTAAAAACACTCCAAACTTCCTACTCATTTTTGATGAAACTGAATATCTAAACAAGCAATGTTGGGATATTATCAAAGGAATTTACAGAGAGCTTGATGGACAATGTGGATTTCTAGTGTGTGGATTAGGAATCCAAAAATATGTAGAAAGTCGTGCAGCTTCTAAATGGGGAGGGCGTGGATGGCAGCAAATCGCCAGTAGAATGAAACCAAACTGGAACATTTTGCCAGAAATGGGAGCTGGTGTTCACGGTTGGAATATAGAATGTAAACGAGTTCTACAAGAGGTTTCAAAGTCTTTTACAAACGATGCTTTTGGTTGGTTTGCTTCAAACTGTCAAGATTATAGAGACATCATGCATTATGCATCTGAAATACTGTTAGTTGCTGACGAGCAAAAATGGACAAAAATCAATAGTAGTATTTTAGATGAATACTTTTTTAATCAATCAAATTCAAATCCTTATTCTGAATAAAGAAAAGGCAAGGTGTGTAGTTTAACTGGTCAGAACTTGGGTGTTTGTACCCAGAGTGGAGGTTCAAGTCCTTCCACGCCTTCTAAAAAACACAAGGAAACAAAGGTAAGAACTGGTTTAAAATTGACAACTGAATAAAATCAGTAACCTAAAACGTCATGACACCCTCTCGTTGTACAAAGAAATTTTTCAGTATTACTGGCTTACTTCTTTTAATTAATTGAATCTCCAAATTTATTTATCACTTAAAAATCAAAACAACATGGCTTACAAAAAAGGCATTGAGAAAAAGGATATTTCAAGAGAGGAAACCGAACAGGCTCTCTCAAAATATAGAATTGCTGAAGGTAATTTTAATAAAATCAAAGGCGAATTTGACAAAAAAGTATCTGAGCTACAGTCTATTTATTCATCACAACTGGAGGAATTGCAAAAGCAAATGGACGAGCAAAATGAGCTATTAGAGCTTAGTTGTGAGTTGAATGACTACAAAAAAATATGTTTTGAAGGAATTGGAGAGATAGGTTTTAGAAAAAAACCAACTTCTATTCGTTTGAAAAAGTCATTAAAAGATGAAGATGTCGTGGAGCTAATAAAATCTTATGTTGAGGAAAATTTACAAAAAAGTATGTACAAACAATCTTTGACAGTAGATAAAACTTCAATTAAAAAAATGATTTCATTGGAACAAGTGTCGCTTGAAACTTTAAATAAATGTGGACTTATAGTAGAAACTGACCAAATGTCTTTCTATGTGAAAACTTTTGACTTACAAAATTAAGATACTTCGTGCTTAAGATAGGATTAAGAAATTCGTCGGTTTTACTGGCGAACTTCTTTTTTTCTCTTTTCAAAATGAAAACTACAAAACTTATTTTTTTATGAGAATCAAACGGACAAATAAGAATCAGATTCAAATTTTAGAAATGTCAATGACTGATTATTTTGACTTTACTATTTTATCTCCATCAAGCTACTGCTTGTGTCACTAAATCAGTAAGGTATCTTATTTTGTGCTTATAACT
>PFKD01000050.1 GCA_002784125.1 Flexibacter sp. CG_4_10_14_3_um_filter_32_15 | reverse complement strand
ACTGATTTAGTGACACAAGCAGTAGCTTGATGGAGATAAAATAGTAAAGTCAAACTAATGACTTTTAATTCTAAGAAATCAATTCTCTCATTTTCTATTTTCTTTTCTATTTTACTGGGAGTATTTTTAATGATTCCTTCTTTTAGTTTTGCACAAAAAACAGATAAAGATGGCTGGGAAATAGCAACTGAAGAAGACCTTGCGCCAAAAATAGATACAACTATTATAGAAAGAAAAGCTCTTTTAGCTTATGGTGGAGATTCTATCCGAATAGCAAGTATTGAAGGAAAGTTAGGTGTTTTGAATGATACAAATGCCACTATTGTTCCTTTTCAATATGAAAAAATAAGTTTTTTTGAAGGCGAAGATTCTACCTGTACACGCTGGGAAGGCACTTTATTGGTTCAAAGTAGAGGAAAATATGGCGTTTTGGATGCAACAGGAAAACCACTTACAGCACTTTATGAAAAAATTGAATTTATGCCCGAAACCTGTCAGAGTGCAAGTGGAAAAACAAAAGTAATGCTATTTTATAGTAAAGGAAAAGTAGGTCTAGCAGATGCCTACGGAAATGTAGTTATTCGTCCTTCGTATGATGAAATTGAATTTATAAAATACTACATTACACGCTACGGAGATACAGCTAGAATTGAAAGAGTACTAAAACCTGAGTTAATTACAGCCAAAAAAGCAGGAAAATACGGACTTTTTGACCTTCATGAAAATGTTCCTCTTTTGCGTTCAGAATATAATGCGATTGATTATTTACAAGATGTAAAAATAGAAGAAAAGAAAAAAACACATTCGACACATATCTTAAAAATAAAACAAGGAACAAAATACGGATTCATCACTTTGCACAATAAAGCAATTTTAGTTCCTCAATACGACTATTTAGGAGAGTTCTCTACTGAAAAAGGAAAAACAACAGGAAAAGCAGAAGAATTAATTGCTTTAGTTCAAAAAGATGGAAAATGGGGTTGGATAAATTTGGAAGGAAAAGAAGTAATAAAAGTAAATTATGACACAGCCGAAGCATTTAGAAAAGATATTGCTTTTGTTAGAAAAGGTAGAAAATGGACAGCTATTGACCGAAAAGGAAAGCAAACATTAGAAGATTCGTATGAAGAAATAAAATATTTAGCTTTAGAAACCGAACAAAATGCTTTCTTCAAAACGCTTATTATAGCCAAGCAAAAAGGAAAATACGGAATTTTGGATATTGAAGGCAAAACACTTCTCAATTTTGAGTATGATAAACTTACCTTCGTACCTGAAAAATTTGGCTTTAATGTTGAAATAAATGGAGAAGAAAAATTTGTAAACTTGAAAAGGAAATAAATATATTTTTAAACACAGAGTTTAACAAAGAAAAATAAATTATTAGATTATTTTCAATAAAAAAGCGATTATCAATTTTTTAATTGGTAATCGCTTTTTTTAAATATCTATAAAAGAAAGATTCGTTTTGCTTATTTATCTTCCCAGTTACCGACAGTAGAAACTTCATTCAAAGAACCAAAACGTAAGAATTTTGTACGACGATTAAGGCTTTCGTCAGAACGTTCTGGATTAACTGGAAATTGGTCAATTACTTCGATATAATCTGCCATAATATCTGTTTTTCCTGTTGGTTTTTTCTCTACAAACAGTTTAAACTGTTTGTTACCTTTTCCAGGGATATATTCCATGCTATCCAAGTTGAAAGTAGGTACTCCATTTTCAAAAACACTATTGATTGCAGGAATTGTACCTAGCGTATCATAAATAGTACGAACACTATCACCTAAATAATAAGTTTCAAGTGTCCGAATTTTGTCTTTAGGAATTACAATTTCTCTTTTACTAACATTATAAATAACACCGTCTTTCATAAATTGCTCTAAAGAATCCCAACTCGCAGCATATTTTCCATAACGGAGTTGATAGGTTTTTTGAGCTTCACGAATAATTTTGAGGCGTTCGATGACACGCTCTTCAGATTCGGCAATAAGGCGTTCTTGTTCTATACTCGTTTTGATGGTATCTACAAGGGCATAACCAAGTCCAATAGCACACATCCAAAAGAAAAGAGTAAAAATGGTTCGTTTTTTCATGTTGTAAGAGAAATAAATTTTGAAATCCAGTATATGACTGTAAATTTCGTTATTTTATTGATAAATTAAAATATTTTTTGCACTTAAACCTATAATGCGAAACCTTATAGGTTTAAATTATAATTAACTAACATAAGCTACACTTTTGATAGCTTCGATAGTACGTTTTACGTTTGGCAAAACAGCTTCAATAAGCGTTGATGCATAACTCAAAGGCACATCCATAGAATTTACTCTACGAATAGGGGCATCTAAATAATCAAAAGCGTGGCGTTGAACATTGTAAGTAATATCAGTTGCAATAGAAGCAAGTGGCCAAGCCTCCTCTACAATTACCAAACGATTTGTTTTCTTTACAGATTTGATAATGGCAGCATAATCAATCGGACGAACCGTTCTTAAATCTATTATTTCAACTGAAATACCTTCTTTTGCTAATTCTTCGGAAGCTTCTTGAGCTACTTTCAAAATTTTACCAAAAGAAACGACTGTTACATCCGTTCCTTCACGTTTTACATCAGCTACGCCCAAAGGAATCAAATATTCTTCTTCTGGAACTTCGCCTTTATCGCCATACATCATTTCAGACTCCATAAAAATAACGGGGTCATTATCACGAATAGACGATTTGAGCAAACCTTTTGCGTCATACGGATTAGCTGGAACAACCACTTTTAACCCCGGTGTATTGGCATACCAATTTTCAAAGTTTTGAGAGTGCTGTGCGCCTAACTGTCCTGCATTTCCTGTTGGTCCACGAAAAACAATCGGTGCGCCATACTGTCCTGCTGACATAGCCAATGTTTTGGCTGCCGAATTGATTACTTGGTCGATAGCCACTAATGAAAAGTTGAAAGTCATAAATTCGATAATCGGACGCAAGCCGTTCATGGCTGCTCCAACGCCAATTCCTGCAAAACCAAGTTCGGCAATCGGTGTATCAATAACACGCTTTTCGCCAAACTCTTCTAACATTCCTTGACTGACTTTGTACGCTCCATTATATACAGCTACTTCTTCTCCCATCAAAAAAACGCTTTTATCACGACGCATTTCTTGGTTCATGGCTTCACGTAGGGCTTCTCTAAATTGAATTACTCGCATAGGTTCTGTAAGTTTTTATGTTATGAGCTAGTATCCTCCTAATTATTTATTATGAAAATAAATAGCTGATGTGTTTGTGTCTGTTTTTAGATAAAATTTCGTTTGTAATGGTAAATTTACAGAATATAGCCAAATAAGAAAATAAAATGTGTGTCTTTATTTACAATATTTACGATTTGACGGCTTTTGTTCTTTGATAATCCATTTTTTGAGGAAAAGTAACAAATTATTTTTATTTTTTTTTGGGAAATAATGTCGCTTGAGAGGACACAAGCAACGGCTTTTTCTTATCCGAATTATTGATAAAAAGAAATTTTATCTTGCAAGTTATTTTCTTCAAAGTATTCTTGTAGTTCTTTGATTTCTGAAATAGTATATTTGTCCTTTATTATCTTGAATCTTTTTATTTTTCCATCCTTTGAAGAACTAAAAAAGTCTAATTGTTCTATTTCTGATACTCGGAACTACTAAAAGAGTTTTAAGTAATTCATTTTGTTCTTTGAGTATAAATTCATATTTGTTCCCTTTCTTCTCCTCTGCTTCTATTACTCTTTCTAAGTGCTGCTTTACAGGAATTTCTTTCAATGTAAAAGGCTGATTGCAATGACTAAAAGCCATATAATTCCAAGAATCCAATAAAGAAGCAGACTTACACGCTCCACAGATGACAATTTCATTTCCTTCGTTGCTTTCTTCTTCTAAAAAACTTTTGTGTTTTTTGTTTTGCTTGATAATTTGTGGGAATGCATCGTAGTGGTAGAAGTTGTCCCTGTTATATTATGTATTGTAGCTAGGGCGCATCTCAAAATATCGTTTTTAGGGAAAAGGCTTGCTTTGTCCTAAACTAGCTGTTTGTATCAAAAAAAATACCTATGGAAGGAAAAGGCTTGCCTTTTCCCTACAAAAGCGACACCCGAAGAGCAGCGTAGCTAATTTGTTATGCACCCGACTCAAATGCAGCCACTAACAAGGTTTTAAAAAATAGTAGGGTACAGTACCATTCCCTACAACTATAAAATTAATCAAGCGACATCTTGAGATGCACTCTGTAGCTATATTTATTGTACGCTCAAAATTTTCTTATATCTAACTTCATCATTTAAGACTTCAATCGCTGCTTTCATATCCAAATCATCATCAAAAGTAGCTTCCATTTGTCCTCTTTCCAAATAATAACGAGTAGCAATTTCTCGCTCTAAAAGTTCCATAATTTCAGCTTTATGATTACGCAAATCATTTTCTTTATTGTGTGCAATTCCCTTTTTAAACTCCTCAATTTTGGGTTTGAGAGTTTCATAGGAATCTTCTTTTTGAGCTACTTCTTCCAAATCTTTTATCATTTTCTCTACTTTAGTCGTATAATCATATTCTTTAGCAGAAAGCCATTTTACAAAATCATCATATTCTGCATCAGTCAGATTAAATTTCTTTGCTTCTGCAATTTCTTTATGTTCAAAATGATATTTGTTAGCATAATCAAACAAAAGACCTTTCATAAATAATGTTTGTGTAATAGGTGCATATCTATCATGTTCGATAGAAATATCTGGTTTTACACCACCACCATCATACACCAAACGACCAGCAGCCGTTTTGAAAGGCATACGAAGTGAATCAGACACTTTTCCTACACTTCCATCTTCGTTTCTATGAGCATAATCAATAGCTTGAATACATCTTCCACTCGGAATATAATATTTTGCTATCGTAACTTTTAGCTTTGAATTGTATGAAAGCGAACGAGTAGCCTGCACAAGTCCTTTTCCATACGTATTTTCTCCAATCAAAACTCCTCTATCGTAATCTTGAATTACTCCAGAAACAATTTCGGCAGCCGATGCACTTGTTCCACTTGTCAAGACGACTAAAGGAATTTGTGTATCTGTTGCTTCTGAAAGTCCGTTGTAAGTTTTGTTCCAATCTTTTACTTTTCCTTTTGTGCTTACAATTTCTTTTCCTTTTTCTACAAAAATATTAGAAATCTTGACTGCTTCATCCAAAAGCCCCCCTGGATTTCCTCGTACATCAAAAATAATTTTTTCTGCCCCTTTTGCTTTTAAAGCCAATAAAGCATCATTTACTTCTTTGCTCGCATCACGAGTAAAATCAGTTAGTTTTATCATTCCAATATCCTCTGTTACCATTCCATAATAAGGAACATTATAAGTTTGAATTTTTTCTCTCGTAACTGTAATATCAATGGGTTTTTCATTTCCGTAGCGTTTTATAGAAAGCACTACATCTGTTTTTGCTTGTCCTTTCAAAAGCTGACTTGTTTGGTCATATGTTTTGTCTTCTAATGAAATTCCATCAATAGCAACAATTTCATCTCCTACTTTTATTCCTGCTTTATCGGCTGCAAAACCTTCTAAAGGCATTGTAATCAAAATTCTACCATCTCTAGTTCCTACTTGCGCTCCGATTCCACTATATTCGCCCGTTGTCATGGTGCGATAGTCTTCAATTTGGTCTTCTGAAATGTAGTTGGTATAAGGGTCTAATGATTCCAACATGGCATCAATACCTGTTTTCATGAGTTTTGCAGGGGTTACATCATCAACATACCACGTATTTACTTCTTTAAAAAGGGTAGCAAAAATATCTAAGTTTTTAGCAATCTCAAAGTATTTTTCACTTGGATTATAAAAAGCAGAGCCTGTAATAAAGACTATTAAAAGTCCTGCAATACCATATTTGAATTTCTTTTTGAATCTTGACAATTTTAATTTCATAGAAAGAGTATATATAAGTTTTTAGTAAATTTTCTTTTTTTTGATAGAATAAAAAATAATTGAATTTCTCAATAATAAGCACAAATAAATATCCATTTTTACATTCTATAATCTAATATACAGAAAAAACATAAGTTTCGTTGCGACAAAGAGATTGTTTAGTGAAATTTAAGAATCTGTTTTGTATTCGGTCTGCCTTCGGTACTGACCTAAATGGTTAAATTTTAGCTATACTGCAATGCCTCATCTTTCAACGAGCTATATTTTATAGTCATAATATCTAAAGGATAATTTTGATTGAGTTTCCAAGGAATTTTTGAGCCTTGTTTGGGTAGAGCATCAATCGAACGCAAAACATACGACGAATTAAAATCAAGAATAGGCTCATTATCAAACGTATCTTCAAGTTCTTGTTCCAAATGTGGCGTACAAACTTCATACTCCTTTTTCTTCATGTGATTGAGCAAACGACACACATACACACACGTCAAGTCCGTTTTGAGTGTCCAAGAAGCATTCGTATAACCGACACAAATTGCCATATTCGGAATATCTGAAAACATCATTCCACGATACATATAATGGTTGGGTAATTCTAGCCTTTTATTGTCTTTTTTGAGCGTTATTCCACTCATAATATCCAATTTTAAGCCTGTCGCTGTTACTATCAAATCAGTTTTTATTTCCTTTCCAGATTTTAATAAAATTCCTTTTTTAGTAAATTTTTCAATGTTATCCGTTACAATTTCGGCTTTCTTTTCTTTGATAGAATCAAAAAGGTCATTATCAGGAACGAGACAAAGACGCTGTTTCCAAGGGTCGTATTTTGGTGTAAAGTGTTTATCTACATCATAATTTTTTCCTAATGTTTTGCGAGTTTGTTTTTTGATATATTTTTTGACAAAATTTGGTTTATTAATGGCTAGTTTGTAAAAGAATAAACTAAACAATACATTTTTCCATCGATTAAATTCGTAAGCAATTTTTGAAGGAAAGATTTTTCTAAAAAAATCAGCAATTTTATCTTTTGAGGGTTGAGAAATAATATAGGTAGGCGAACGCTGCAACATCGTTACTAATTTTGCTTTTTTGGCAAGTTCTGGAACGAGCGTAACAGCAGTTGCACCACTTCCAATCACAACGACTTTTTTGTTTTGATAATCAATATCAGAAGTCCATTTTTGAGGGTGTACAATCTTTCCTTCAAACTCATTAAAACCCTCAAAATCAGGTGTATAACCTTCATTATAATTGTAATACCCACTACACATCAAAAGAAAATTACAAGAATAATGTATCGTTTCATTCGTTTTTGTTTCTTGAATTTCTATGTTCCAAATTTTATCTTTTGAAGACCAATTTGCAGAAACCAACCTTTTATTAAACTGAATTTTTTTATCAATTCCTTCATCTATTGCCGTCTGACGAATGTAATTTAGGATAGAAGAACCATCTGCAATCGCTTTGGTTTCCTTCCAAGGACGAAACGCATAACCCAATGTGTACATATCCGAATCAGAACGAATACCAGGATAACGAAACAAATCCCACGTTCCACCAATGGCTTCTCTCATCTCCAAAACAGCATAAGAACGGTCTGGACAGCGAGTCTGAACATAATGTGCAGCTCCAACTCCTGAAAGTCCTGCTCCGATTATTAAGACATCGAAATGATTATTATGAATAGTATCTTTATTTTGGATATTCATTCAAGTCTTTATTTTGTGTTTGTTTTTTGTGTTGGTACTATTAACTTGGGCGCATCTCAAAATGTCGTTTTTAGTAGGGAAAAGGCTTGCCTTTTCCCTACGTAATACAAATTGACTAAGCGACATCTTGAGATGCACCCATTAACTTTCAGTTTTTAAATTAGTTTATTTTTCGTAAAATAGAATTTTTCCAAAAAAACATTGATAATCTGTTGATTAAAAATAATTGTTGTTGTTGTTTTACTTTTTAAGAGTATTTAAAATTCGTGTATCAAAAAAATGTTTGTACTTTTATTTTCCAAAAAATAAAGTCTTGCTGTTTTAATTTTTATAAAAAAACTGTATCTTAGTTTTGATTAGGAAGAAGAAATAAATAAAGTTTACAACTTATTTTGTGTCTTCGTTTGCTCAAAAACAAACAAAACACTTCCTCAGAAGTATGATTTATGCAGCAATTCCCAATATAACACGATTTTGATCTAAAATCGAAAGTTTAGGTGTTTTTTAGCTAAAAAAATTAACGTTTAAGAGAGTTTAAAGTCCTTTTTTCAAATTATTAAGCCCTTTATTAAGCCCTTTATTAAGCCCTAAAAAGACGTTTTGTTGCTAATTTAATTTACATTGGGAATTGCTTTGATTTATGTGCTTTTATCAGGCTTTTGAGGAAGCGTTTCGTTCAGTTCTAAGGAATTGAACACACGCACAAAGAAAAATTCTAGATGTATATCTTATTTAATTTCTACCCCTTAGAAATTAAGAAATTAAGAAATTAAGAAATTAAGAAATTAATTTACTTCTTTTTTAACAAAATAATCTATTCTCAAGTTAGGTAAAAGTTCTGTTTCGGATTCTGTACAGAAAATAAAATTTATTGAATTTATTGAATTTATTGATGCAATAAATTTAAAAACAGATTTATAACATGTAGCTAGAATAAAATTAGGCTTTTTTATTGCTTTATTTTATACGAATTGTGCAAATTTTAATTATTTCAAACCACCAAGAGCCAATGCCTTTTAACCCTAGATTTAGTTTAAACTAGGTTTATTTAATCACTCAAAAATCACTACAAACAATGTCCACAACAAATTCAGCCAACTCAACTACCAATCACGAATCACAAACTTTCGGTTACATTAAAGATGATAACGTTTATTTAAAAGGCTACAGCGACAGACCAGACCGACAAATCGGAGTAGTCAAAGAAAGTCCAGAAGCCAGTATTGCTTATTTTGAAGACCGTTATCAAAAATTATTAGAGAAAGTAGAAGAAGTAGCAGAAGCTATCGAAGAATCTCAAAACAAAGGCTCGTATCTTATGAAACTCGTTCATATTAGAGAATCTTTAGAAACTTACAATGCCATTGGCGATTATACAGCCGTAGAAAGACGAATTTTAGAATTGGAACAAGGAATTGAAGATTATATTTCTGAAAACAGGGTAAAAAACACAGAAATAAAAACAGCTTTATTAGCAGAAGCACAAAAACTCAAAGACAGCGACGACTGGGAAGAAGTTTCTGAATACCTCAAAGACCTCAAAATGCGCTGGATACGAACAGGAAGCGTAGGCGAAGAAGATGAGGAAATGTCAGAAGAATTTGATAGATGCTTAGATGTATTTTTTGAACGCAGAAAAGCCTTTTTTGATAATGAAAGAATTATCAATGACGAGCGAATCTTGAAATACAAACGCATTAGTAACAAAGTTAGAAAGCTCAATTATCAGAAAGAAAAAACGCCTGAAATGCGTCAAGAGGTAATTGATTTGCAGAAAGCATGGAAAGAGGTGGGCGTAATTCCGAAATGGAAATACCTCAAGTTATATAGAAATTACAAACGAGAAGTTGATATTTTCTTCGGAAATCCTGAGCAAAGCAATGATAATTATGGTTCGTATCGTCAAGAGCCACCTGTTCCTACTACTCCAGAAGGAATCTTGGAAGCTAAACGCAAACTGACCGAAGAAGTAGAAGAAATTGCAAGTCAATTTGAAAATGTACATTTGAATAATGTAAAAACCAAACAAGTACAATGGAAAAAAATGGGAATCATCAGAAATAATGACGAAGACCGTTTACTCAACAACCGTTTTCATGCTGCTTGTAGTGAGATTTTTACGCATGTATTTTTAGAAAATGATGCAAAACAAAACTTTGATGGGTATGAAGAAAAAACTGGTTTCGAACAGTTGAAGCTCAAAATCAAACTTATCAAAGACAGTATTAGAGAAGAAGAACCAAAACTTCAACAAATTGCCAAAAATATTCCTCAAGATAGTTACGGCAGACCTATGTTTGATAGAAATGAACCTTCGCATGCGCCTGTTCGCTCCCAATATATGAACCTTTTGAACGTAATCCGAACTAAGAAAAGATTGTCTAAAAAGTTTCAAAATCAACTCAATAGTAGCTATAATTTCTAGTAGCGTAGCCTTTAAAAATGTAGCGTAGCCTTTAGGCTGCGAAAAAATGTACCGTACACTTTAGTATGCGAAACGTATTTTATAAAAAAATGAATATTCCAACTACCACCAAACTCACGCAATCCGAAAAAACTGGACAAGGGGGCTTGGTGGTTACTTCTTTAGAAAACCTTATTCAATGGGCGAGATTGTCTTCTCTTTGGCCTATGACTTTTGGTTTGGCATGTTGTGCTATCGAAATGATGGGTACTTATGCTCCTCATTATGATTTAGATCGTTTTGGCGTTTTTCCTCGTGCTTCTCCTCGTCAGTCTGATGTGATGATTGTAGCAGGAACAGTTACTTTCAAAATGGCTGATAGAATAAAACGTCTTTATGAACAGATGGCAGAACCTCGTTATGTAATTTCGATGGGAAGTTGTTCGAATTGTGGGGGCCCTTATTGGGAACACGGTTATCATGTCGTAAAAGGTGTTGATAGAATTATTCCTGTTGATATTTATGTGGCAGGTTGTCCACCACGTCCAGAGGCTCTTATTGGAGGGATTTTGAAACTTCAAGAAAAAATTCGTTCACAAGCTCCCACTCCCATAGGAATTTTGAATTTAAAAAATGGGTAAAAATATTTACTCTTAATTATGGACAAGAAATTAGGGTAAACGCACGAAACTTTTTATACTGCTTTCAGTATGTTTAAACACACTTTAACTATCAGAGTAAATTCAATTTACAAAGTTAAAAACTAGCTTGATTTGCTTTAAACGAGTACATTTTTTTTTCGTGCGTTTACCCTAACAAGAAATTGTTTTTACACTTTATTGTCTATTTTTTTTGTAATTTAGTTGCACATTAAAATTACTATCAAAAAAATCTATTCCAAAAAATGAGTTCTTCTAAGAAAATTTACAGAGACATTGCCAAACTTCAAAAAAAGGTTGAAATATGGAAATTTAATAATCAACCTGTAGTTTTTACAAATGGTTGTTTTGATATTTTACATTTAGGACACGTCGATTATTTAGAAAAAGCTGCTGAATTAGGTAAAAAACTCATTATTGGAGTAAATACAGATGCTTCTGTCAAAAAATTAGGTAAAGGAAAAGACCGTCCGATAAATGATGAGTATGCAAGAATGCGTATTTTGGCTGCTTTAGGTTTTGTTGATGCTGTGATTTTATTTTCAGAACCTACTCCTTTAGAATTAATAACGGCTCTAAAACCGAGCATTTTGATAAAAGGAAATGATTATTCCGTTGATACGATTGTAGGTGCAGATGTAGTTTTGAAAAATGGTGGAAAAGTAGAAACAATAGAATTAGTAGAAGGATATTCTACCACCAAAATTATTAATAAAATTTTAGGAAAATAATTTTTTTGTTTATTTCTTGATTTAGGTCGCTCGTGAGGACACGAGCAACGGCTAGTTTTAATAAATAAAACCCACGAATTTATTCGTGGGCAAATAAAATTAATCTCTTCTTCCCATCAACATAGAACCATAATAAAGAAGTGTTGCCAATGATGAAAGTGCAGCCACTACATACGTCATGGCAGCCCAAGAAAGCGCACTTTTTGCCATCGAATATTCTTGTGGATTAACTATATTTTCTTCTTTTATCCAGTTCAAAGCTCTTCTACTTGCATCAAACTCAACTGGCAAAGTAACAAAACTAAAAAGCGTCGAAACAGCCAACGCCAAAACTCCAGCAGCCAAAACATAAGGAAAATCAACAAAAATCAAAAGTCCTACACCAATCATCAATAAAAAAGGAGTAAAACGGTTGGTTGCATTCAAAACAGGAACCATTGCCGAACGAAAACCTAAAAAAGAATATGCCTTTGCATGTTGCAAAGCGTGTCCACATTCGTGAGCAGCCACAGCTACGGCAGCAGCATTGCGACCATGAAAAACGGCTTCACTCAAATTGACTGTTTTGTCACTTGGATTGTAATGGTCGGTCAGTCTTCCAGCAACAGAAAGTATTCTCACATCTCTTATTCCGTTGTTTTTGAGCATTCTTTCGGCTACTTCTGCGCCACTCATATTAGAAGCTAAAGGTGTTTGAGAATATTTTTTGAAGCGATTTTTGAACATATATTGTACGCCTAAACTTATTAAGCCTACAATGATTATTAATACATAACCTCCTGTCATAGTATAAAATTTTTAGTTGAAAAAATTAGTAAATCAAAATAATTAAAATATTGGTTACTTAAACGAAAATACAGAAAAGTTGTTTCTCTCTTGAACGATACAATTTCAAAATTGATGCAAAAAAAACAGTCAAAAATTGCTAAATTTGAAAAATAATTAATCCAAAATCAATAACCAAAAACAAATGTACGACACACTTCAACCCTTTTTAGAAAAGGAATTACAAGAAATAAAAGATGCAGGACTTTACAAAAAAGAACGCATCATCACAACGCCACAAGCAGCAGCCATCAAAACGCAAAGCACAGGCGAAGTAATCAATTTTTGTGCAAATAATTATTTAGGACTCTCTTCAAACCCTCGTGTGTTGAAAGCTGCCAAAAAAGCCATTGACACACATGGTTTTGGACTTTCTTCGGTTCGTTTTATTTGTGGAACACAAGATTTACACAAAGAATTAGAACGCAAAACTGCCGAATTTTTGGGAACAGAAGACTGTATTTTATATGCAGCAGCGTTTGATGCAAACGGTGGAATTTTTGAGCCCCTTTTGGGAGAAAATGACGCTATTATTTCAGATGCTTTGAATCACGCTTCTATTATCGATGGTGTTCGTTTGTGTAAAGCAAAGCGTTTTAGATATGAACACAACAACATGGCAGACCTTGAAAAACAACTTCAAGATGCTGATGCAGCAGGGGCAAAACATAAAATGATTGTTACTGACGGTGTTTTTTCGATGGACGGAACAATCGCCCAACTAGACAAAATTTGTGATTTGGCTGATAAATATAAGGCTCTCGTTATGGTAGATGAATGTCATTCGTCTGGTTTTATTGGAAAAACAGGACGAGGAACACACGAATACAGAAATGTAATGGGCAGAATTGACATCATTACAGGAACGTATGGAAAAGCTCTTGGAGGTGCTTCGGGTGGATTTACGGCAGCAAAAAAAGAAATTGTAGAAATACTTCGTCAGCGTTCTCGTCCTTATTTATTTTCAAATACGGTTGCCCCACCGATTGTAGGAGCTTCGATTGAGGTTTTGAATGTACTTATGGAATCTACGGAGCTTAGAGATAAATTAGAAGAAAGCACAAAATATTTTAGAGAAAAAATGACCAGAGCAGGTTTTGATATTGTGAAAGGAGAACATCCGATTGTTCCTGTGATGCTTTATGATGCGCCACTTTCTCAAAAATTCGCCGAACGACTTTTGGAAGAAGGAATTTATGTAATTGGTTTTTATTATCCTGTTGTTCCGAAGGGAAAAGCTCGTATTCGTGTTCAGATTTCGGCTCTGCATGAGCGTGAACACTTGGATAAAGCCATTGCAGCTTTTACTAAAGTGGGGAAAGAATTGGGCGTGATTTCGTAACCATTCAATTCCAAAAAATACGTTTTATGTAGGAAAAAATGAATGGTTTGCTTTTATGTGAGCCATTTGTTTTTTTTTATTAAATCCTCGTTGACGGCGAAACCTCAACGACGGTTTGTTTTTTATAACCGTCAACAAGCTTAAAAGCGTCGTTGAGGATAAAAAACTATAGAAAATATGTGTTTCATAAATCTTACTTCAGACTTTATTTACAACTGAATATGTACGTGGTCATCGTGCCTAGAAGCCTTACAACCGTGAAAACGCCATTTTGGAGAAGTAATTTGAAAACGATTTTTAAGATGAGGTTCTAAAAAAAACTTCTTATAGATTGTTCTTTTATAATCAAAATCATTAAATAATTTGTTCGTTTTTTATCAAAGGAATAATCTTCTTCATTGCTATATGCTTTGGCATATTTTCCTATTTCATAATACCAGCTTTGTTTTAAACAGGCTTCTGGTTGATTAAATTCTCCTTTTTTGGGTTCTTCATAAATTCCATATCCTGAAAAAGAAGGTTTTTCGTTGGTAGGCTCTTGAGTTTCTTTGTCTAAATAGAAAAAACTCAAATCTATTTTTTTGCCGTCATTGTGGCTAAGATGAGGTAAAAGTGGAAATCCCTTATTATTTATGGCTAGAGAAAACGGAAAATTAGCATCTAAATAACTTACTTTTGAGTTAAGATATTTTTTCTCAAAATCCTTTCCTATTCTAAACAAAGACTCTTTAAGTTCTGGTTTTACATAATGTCTATTCAAAATACACGTCCAAATTGTAGTCGGTTGAATATTATTTTCTGCAAAAATCGGAAGTGCTACCCTATTGCTGTACTTTTCTGCTGCAAGTGGCACAACCATAAACGTAGTAAAAAGATAAAAACTAAAAAATAAGGCTAGTTTTATTTTGAGATAAGTAGAATACGATTTTTTCTTAATCTTAGAACATAAAAAGTTGGATTGCAACTACTTAACTAACCAAATTACTCCTCCAATTTGAGTAAAAACAGTAAGTAGAATAATGAGAAAAATTTGTAAAATAAAGGAAAGTGTTTTTTTGAACATCGTTTTTTGTGGTATAGTTATTTTACGACAAGAAAAAATCCTCTCAAAAAAATACAACATTTAATTAAGAGGAATTTTAAAATTTTCTACAAAGATTAATTATTAATATACTTCAAAAACACTTCTGAATAGTCTTTTCTGACGTATTTTTGTTTTGCATCATCAAGAAACTGACTGATATAATTGGTTACTTTCTCTAGTTCTTCAGCTTGATTTGCTCCTTCACTTCTATTGCTTGAAACTACTTGAATGGCTTTATTGATTGTATCATAAGCACCATTATAACTTGAATAATTACTACTTTCGATAAGCGACATTGAATAAAGTGCTTTGTATAAATCTTTTAGCTGTTCTAATTGATTTTTATCTACATCAATAGAAAAAGAAACGCCTCCACTATCAGAAGGACTCATTTTTGAAACCGAAGATGCGCTATTTCTTGCTCCCAGTTTGAATTTTATTTCTATATCTAAGTCTATTGTTCCTGCTGTTTCTAATAAAACATGAGAAATAGGATATTTGTAATATTCGTATCTTTTTAGGGTTCGTTTTTTACTCATTGCACTTGTTCCGTCGACGTGAATCAAGGCACGATTAGTAAAACAGTATTCGTCTTGTTTGGACTTGATTAGAAAAAATATTTTTTCATTGTCTTCGTGTAAAATATAATCATCAGATTCTACTTTGTCGTAATCTTTTGGTGGGATAATTTTTCCAATATCACTAAGACCGAGAGCTTCAGAGGCAAATTTTTTGAACATAAGATTAATTAAGGTATAAATGGTTTTTAAAAGGATAATTAGGAATTGAAAAATTAAGTAGAGAAACTATTATATGTATAATATTAACGTAATTTTTAATTCGTAATTGTTTCAAGCATACGTAGATTGTTAAAGTCTTTTATACGTCTAAAAATAAAATAAGGTTGTTCAAAGTTTGGTGTTATTCTATTTTTTCAATCTAATATACTAAAAAAGCGTTCTATCTCAACAAGATAAAACGCTTTTTTGCTATTTTTCAATTTTACGAAAGAAAAGTTATTTAGCAAGATTATTTCGCTTTTGAGTAATGTTCAGCTACTTTGCTCCAATCTACAACATTCCAAAATGCTCCTACATAATCAGGACGTTTGTTTTGGTATTTTAGATAATAAGCGTGTTCCCAAACATCAATTCCTAAAACAGGCGTACCTTTTTCAGTAGCTAATTCCATTAATGGATTGTCTTGGTTTGGAGTTCCTGTAACTACTAAAGAACCGTCAGCTTTTACGATAAGCCACGCCCAACCCGAACCGAATTGTGTTTTGGCAGCATCTTCAAATTTTGTTTTGAAATCAGCAAAAGAACCGAATGATTTATTGATTGCCTCTGCTAATTCTCCAGAAGGTTCTCCACCACCATTTGGAGACATAATTCCCCAAAAAAGACTGTGGTTGTAGAATCCTCCACCATTATTGCGAACAGCTTTATCAGAAGAAGAACTTACATTTTTGATAATTTCTTCAATGCTTTTTCCTTCCATATCTGTACCTTTGATAGCTGCATTTAGCTTATCAGTATAGCCTTGATGGTGTTTTGTATGGTGAATTGTCATTGTTTGCTCGTCGATATTTGGTTCAAGAGCGTTGTATGCGTAAGGCAACTTAGGAAGTTCGAATGCCATAAGTAAAAAGTAATTTAGGGTTAAAAAAATGAAACTGAATAAGACTAAAATAAATTCAAAAAAAATAGAATGAATTACACAATAATCAACTTGATAGAAACTGAATTGTTTAAGAAAATTTGTATAAAAAAAGCTCGCATAAAATATTTGGAAATTTTTAGTTTTTGTGTAGTTTGACTTTACTATTTTATCTCCATCAAGCTACTGCTTGTGTCACTAAATCAGTAAGGTATCTTATTTTGTGCTTATAACTTTTAAT
>PFKD01000372.1 GCA_002784125.1 Flexibacter sp. CG_4_10_14_3_um_filter_32_15 | reverse complement strand
AAATGTTGATTTTTTTAGCTAAAAAACGCCTAAACTTTCGATTTTAAATCAAAATCGTGTTACATTGGGAATTGCTGTAAATAAATCACTAATCAGTTAGAGTGAATACGCTTACAAAATCATCGTCATAGAAAACAGAATAATCTGTTTTATTTATTTTAGGTGGAAATTTTTTTTCTTTTGGTAGAATGATGATTTGATAGTTTATTGAATCATTAGGTAAAACATCAATTTTGCTATCAGAATTTCCATTTTCACTTCTAAAGTAATATCTCAAAAAAACATTATAGGTGTCTTCTAAAACGAGAACAGAAGAAGGTTTTTGTTTGTAAATTTTTTTGGCTAACGGTTCGGCAAACTGATAAACATTCGTTTTGATATTCCAGCGATAATATTCTCCATACATTCTGTTGCTTGCATAAAAAATGGCTAAAGGAATAAATGTAATTTGAAGAATTTTTTTACAAAAAAATGGTATCTCTTTTTCCAGTAAAATTTCTGCTAAAATATTGATACAAAAACAAAGCATCAAAATTTCAGCTATTTGTCGGTATAAAAAAACTCTTTCAAACGGCAATACTTTTTGAATAAAAACAATCAGATAAGGAGAATACGCAATACACCAAAAATAAATGGCTACTTTTCTGAATTCTTTTTTGATAAAAAATAAAAGGAGAGAAGAGCAAAAAGCTAAAATTCCGATAATTCCATGAACATCAAATACATAAGTAGGAAAGTTTTGCAGCCAATTTTCTAAGCTCAAAGGAGCAACCCAAGAATTAGAAATAATAGCTGAGAGTCCATTAAAAACCAAAATAGGAGAATAAAGAATCAGAATGATTATCCCAGAAATAAAAGAAACAAGAATACTTTCTTTTCGAATTTTATTAGTTCCGATAATCCACAAACCAAGCAAAGACCCCAACCAAACATAGACAAAAATAGGAATGGTATAACAACCCAAAATGATAGAAATAGACCACAAAAACCAGTATTTCTTGTAGCTGAAAGGTTGAATAGTATCAGAGAAACTGCCAGAAAAATAGCTTGTACTAATTTTAAAAACAGCATAAGACGACCACAAAAAAAACAAAATAACCCAGGCATATCCACGCCCATGAGTAGCATAAAAGAAAAATCCCCAATCAAAAGCAACAAAAATAAAGCAAAACCAAGCAAATAATTTTTGATTCCTTTTTTGATTTTGAGGATAAAAAAAGAACCAAATCATCCAAAGAGAAAAAATTGCTGAAACTGTGGCAGGAAGTTTCAAACAAATAAAATCCGAAAAAAAAGAAGGAATAATTTTATTCAGAATTGCTGAAAAAATCAAAAAAGCAACATGATTATTTGGCGCAGGATAATAAGTAGCACAAACCAAAATACCTCTATCGACAAAGAAAGTATAAGAAAAAACCTCATCATTTTGCCAGCCATAAATCCACCAAAAAGCAACATAAACAAGCAAAGGAATAAATAAAGCTGCTTTTTCAAGAATGGAAATTTGTTTCCAAGTCGTTTTTATTTTTTTAGAAACAGATTTTAAATTGTCTTTTATTTCATTAAAAATTCTATTCTTATAAAAAATGAAATTGGTTTGTATCGCTTTTCCTTTCCACAGAAAAAGAACAGAAGAGAAAAAATAAATTCCTACAAAAATCACTTTTAGAATAAAAAAACGAGTTTCTGTCAGTAAATTTTGACAAAAAAAATCAATTCTATCTGTTTTATTATAGAATTGTAGCAGCTCATAAGTGAAGATTTGATAATCTAATTTTGATAAAAAAAATAGTATTATCAAAAATAATATAGAAACAAATAGAATTTTGATGGATAGCTTTTTCACTTATTTTCTAGGTTAATCGCACCAAAAAATGAGGGTTTTTACATTTAAAAAGGAAATTTAGCTACAGAGTAGCGTAATTGGTAGAAAATATAGTTTATCCTCTATCTAGAGTTGCATAACTGCGTAATATTGAATGTTTGATATATTGGAACAGTAATATTACGCAGCTATGCAGCTTGGAATTTCAATTTTGTGTTTTTTTCTACAAATATTTCGCAGCTACGCAGCTAAAAACCAAAAAAACGTCCAAATTAGATTCGATTAATCTACTTCTTCTTCTTTTTTAGACTCCTCTTTTTTTCGTTTTTGCTCTTCTTTTTGCTGTTTTTCACGCTCTTTATTTTCTCGTTTTACTTTTTCTAATTCTTTATCCTTTTTGAAAAGCTCACTAAACTCATCGTATTCTCTAACAAAAATAAGAGAAGCACCTGTTTGAATAATTTGCCCATCAATGACACCAGCATAACTATTTTCTCTAAAAACCTGAACTTTATAACGTCCGTCTTCGGTAATCAAATAGGAAATAATGACATCTCCAGCAATGCTACTCAAACCCTGTTGTTGCTGTTCTGATGCTGCGCCACCTTCCAAATCTACATTTGTACCTACTTGAAAAGTCAGACGGTCATCTAAAAACGATTTTTCCAAATTGATTCCTAATTCTGTTTTACTTTGTGATGCTCCTGTCGAATAATCTTCATACGAATTCAAATCAAATGAAAGACCAATTCCAGAGAGATTTCTATCAGCAAGTTTATTGAGTTGATCTGTCAAAAGTCCACTTACGGTATTTCTTGCCGTTGATTCTGCAAAACCCATTTCTCCTTGCGCTCTATCCAATGGATTTTCTGAAATAAAACCTCCCAAAATAAGAAGTGCAAAAATTTGTTTGTTAAGTTCGGATTCTTGTTTGTTTAGAAGCTGCAAACGAGTATTTATTGTTCCTCCCATTGCGCCACGTTCTTCATCTGCAATATCAATATCAAAGTCAATAATTGGATTCAAAACTTCTCCATTCATATTCAGAACAGCCTCAAAAGGTAGTTTTTGTTTGTATTTATTGAGTTCTGCTTCCGAAGCATTTCCGAGTTGATTTGCCATAAGTTCATACGAAGCAGCTTCAACCGTATGAATTGCTGTAATATCAGCTTTCATGTTCATAATATCGCCATACAAAGTAATCGAGCTTCCCTTCTGAATGGTAAAATCTCGCTTGGCAATATTAAAAAAATTGAGCTTATAAACACCGTCCGTAATCTCATAACGCCCAGTTACGGTCATTTCGCCACTAGGATTTAAATTGAAATTAATATCTCCACCTCCTTGTACTTCTAATTGATTAGACTCATCAATATCAACTTTCATTTTGGCTAATGGATTGATTTTAATGACAGCTCGTATGTCCATATCGGTTGCATATTCTGTGGTATCACTAGCATTAAGAGGCACAACAGAAACCAACGAATCACTATAAAAATCTCTATCTACAAACTCTATAACTCCTTCTTTATCAATCGTCGCTATTTCGTCTTCTGGCAAAATATAGGTCAAATCTGTTCCTTCCAAAATGCCTACATTTGCCGTTACGGTCGGACTTGCAGCCGTTCCTTTTATATCCACATCAAGAGAAGCTAGAGCTTTTCCAAAAAATAATTGTTCTTCTTTTGGATTTGTGCTTTTTTCTGAATCTACAAACAAAAATTTATCACTTTTTACGTTCAAATTTAAGTTCAAATCACTAAAAGTAGGCGTATTTATTCTACCATTTACATAAAGTGTATTGTCTTTTTTGTCTTGTAAAGTGAAATTTTTAAATGCAATTCCATTAGTATCAAAATTGATACTTTCTTTTTCTAAATCAAGATATGTTCCTGATGCAGTAAGAAAAAATGACGTTTTATTAAAATCTAATTTTCCTAAAATAGCAGGTTTTTCAGTTGTTCCTTTTATGCTTAAATTTCCTGTAACTGCTCCTTTCATATCTTTTAGATTTCCCATTGTGAGATTCTCTAAAGTGGGAAGAGAGAGTTTTTGAATGTCCAAATTCATATTGAGCGCATCACTTGCATTTTTTGCAGCATTGTAATAACCTGTCAATTCAAATTTATTTTCTCCTGTCAAATTTACTTTTACATCATAGCGATTTAAAGACGTTTTGTTGTCTACATTAACTGACAAATCGCCCAATTTACTATTCAAAATGGTAAGTTCATCAATCTTTGAATCTGCCAAAATCTGCATTTCTGTTTGAAAATCCTGTACGTTTAGATTTCCATTTAATCGCCCTGCTGCTAGTTGAGTTGTGTCATTTGGCGCAGCAATATCTATAATGGTAGAGAGTTCGAAATTAGAAAAACGAGCAACTAAATTTTTATCATTGCCTTTATCATTTGGAGTAGTTTGTATATCAATTTTTTGGTCTTGATAGGCAATTATAAAATCTTTTATACTCAAATTATCGCTTTCAGTATTTCTAAAAATAATTTGATTTCCTTTTTTCACACTCCAATTTTCATAATTCAAAATTTGACTTGGCGCAAGAGAAACGATAAATTGTGTCGTGTCTGGACGTTCTAAAAAGGTCGTAATTTTGAATTGTTCTTTTCCTTCTTTGTCTTTAATATCGATAGCTAAATCAGCTTTATTATTGGCAGTTTTTCCATAAACAAGAGGATGTTCGAATTGAAAAGTTCCGTTTGTCAGTTCTGCAACTCCAATTCTATAATTCAATGCCTCTTTATCCGAATCAACATTAATAGTCAAAGAATCCATCGTAATTCCTGCATAAATGATAGAAGGGAAATTTCCATTTAGCTCAAATTTTTTAGCATCACTATTGTATTTTCCATTCAAATAAGCAGGTTCGAATTTTGTCAAATCAGGAACTAAAGCAGTCAGAATTTCGGATTTATGAATCTGAATATCAAAATCCATTTGTTGATTTGTAATTTCTTTATTAGTATCAACTGGGTCAATTTCAATATAGGTATTGATATGATTTTGAACCGAAGCCAAGAATGTTTTTAGGTCTAAATTTCCTTTAATGGTAGCCGAAATAATATCCGAACGAAGCTGAATATCTGTTTTGTCTTTTTGAGAAATAGAAATAAAAGCAGCCGAATCAATTCTAAAACTACGTCCTTTTGTGGTAATAATTACTTTTTGAAGTCCTGCATTTCCTTTCAAATTATCCAAACTCATACCTGTAATATCTGCACCCAATTTTAGGCTAAGACTTAAAGGTTTTTCGTATAAATTGAGAGCCTGTAAATCTACATTTTTGACATCCAAATCAACGAGGAATTTAGGACTAAGCGTGTCCCAAACTACATTTCCATCAAAATCAAAATTGAGGTTTTTGTCTTTCATGTTTAGCTTTCCATTGTAAGAAAAACCATCAATTTTGCCGTCAATTTTCAGATTTTTATAGACGTAGTTTTGATATTCAAATTTATTTACATTTCCATCAATGGTCGTTTTCATGGTTTTAGGCTCAAAACCACTACCATCAGCCGTAATCTGCAAATCAGCAATGCCTAGTGTTGTGTCTTGTAAAATTTTTCCTAGCTGTGCATTTTCCACCACAGCTGTAATGTTATAAATCGGCATTTCTGTTTCAGAAATCGCATTTTTCATTGTTCCTTTTGCACCAACATTTCCAAATTCTGTATTGAATTTTGTATCGGTTTCGAAGTCATTCAAAAATCCTGTAAAGGCAATATTTCCCTCTATTTTTGGAGGGAGGGTAAGATTTGAAGGAATGAGCGTATCGGGAATCCAATTTTTTATATCACTTAAATAGACCAAAAACTGCTTTGTAGCAATGTCTAAATACATTTTATTGGGGTCAGTCGGATTTTTGACTGTTCCACCAAGTTCGATTTTAGTTTCATCAAGATTAGCCAAAAATTTTACAAACATATCGTTCATAGAACCTTTTGCAGAAGCTGTCATAACTATTTTTTGAGGAAAATTAAATCCTGCTGGAAGCGTTCCACGAGGAACAATTTTTTGTAAATCCGAACGAGAAGAGGTCAGTTTGTTTACTTTTATATCAGCATACATTTTTTCTATATTTGGCAACCCTTTTATGTTTCCAGTTACGATTAAATGCGTAGTAGCAAGTCCTTTTACTTGAAAATTTTTGAGTGTTGCGTTGTTTGCTTTTCCTGTTGCTTGTCCAGAAATCGTAATTCTTTCAGTCGTTTGTCTTGATAAATTGACTTGTTTTGCCAAATCAGGAACAAAATAAAAAACATCAGCCAGAGCAATTTCCGTTCCGTTCAAATTAATATCTAAATCAGCATTTTGCCAGTCTTTTTCAAGGTTTTTGAGTGATGCTGCCAGTTTTACTTTTTGTCCTATTTTACTTCTTGCAGTCTGAATATTCAAATCTGTAACGCCTACGCCATTCGAATCTAAACGAATATTTCCATCAAAATCTGTAAGTTGAAATTGCTCTCGGCTGTCGGTGGCTTGAATGGTTTTGAGGTCGGCTGCAATGAGCGTTGGATAAAATTTGAAATTCTCAACTTCTAAAGCAATTCCTTTAAAATGAATATGATTTGCATCAAAACCAAAGTCTGTTTTGGGAAGGTTTTCATCATCAAAAGCTACTTCATTATCAGCTAATAAAATATTTTTGACTTCAACAATCCAAGGTTTTCCTTCGTCGTCTTGCGTTCCTGCTACTTGCTCAGTTTCATTAGCGACGTTTTCAGCAGAATTATTGATAGCAGAATCTAAGGCTGTTTTGACAATTCCTTGTTTATACGAAATAAATGTTTTTTTGAGTTCTACATCTTGAATGACAATTTTTTGAGTTCCTAAATTTGTTTCTTGTGCATTAATAAAAAGGCTTCCTACTTTTCCATCTACTTGCTGCCCTGTAACATTACTTTTATAAAAAGCTGTTAAGTTTTCTATATTAATTTTATTCAAATCAATCTGAAAACCGAGTTCTGAATTGGTTGTGTCGGTTTCTTTTGGTTTGGTTGGAGGAAGTTTGGTCTGAACATAACGCAAATCGGTGTCTTTTAGCAAAACATCTTTTACTGTAATATTCAATTTATTCAAATCAAAATCATCTACATCAACTTTGAATTGCCCTATTTTTCCTTGAATATCATTTCCGTTAAAACGGTCATCAAATTTTGCATTTATGTTTTTAAAGTCTATTCCACCCAAAGAAATTATCAAACCTGTACCAGTATTATTATTTTGGAGGTCGTTTGCTTCAATTTGCGTAGTCGTTTGGTCTTCAGTCATTTTTGCCGAATCCGTAGGCGCAAAGGCTGCATTCAAAAAATCAATATTCGAAACGCTATCTTCATTTATCCAAATATTCGCATAAACATCAGAAAGCTGTATTTCTGTAATCTGAATGGTATTATTTACTAAAGCAAACGGATTTATGTCAGCATTAAAATGACCTGCATAAAGGAGTGTATCTTGTTGAAGGTCTTCAATATAAAGTCCATTTAAAGTCAGTCCTAAGGGAAAACTAAGGCGAATCGTTTTGATTTCTACTTTTGTAGTGAGTTTTTTAGAGAGAACATTTTCGGCTTTTTGGGTCAGAAAATCTTGAACTGGAGGAAGGAAAATGAGAATAAAAACAAGAGCTAAAAGTCCGAATATAGAACCCAAAATCCACATCAAAACCTTTGCTATTTTCCATAAAATAGATTTTGTTTTGGAAGTAGGTTTTTGATTGTTAGAAGGTTGATTATCAGTAGAATTAGGAGAAGAAGTCGACAAAAATTTAGATTTGATTTTGGATAGAAAATTCATAAAAACACACGCATACGCAAGTTAAAAAAATGGACACTAAAAAACGATTTGTGCCTTAATTGAAACAACTTTAGAATTAGGGGATTTGTTTGGAAGTGTTCGTTTGTGTGAATTACGCTTCTGAGGACGCATTTCATTCAGTTCTAGAGAACTGAATGCACAACAAAAATCTTTTGTCAATAACCAGAGCTAGACAAAAAAGTCGAATAAAAAAACCTTCCCTATATAGGAAAGGTATTTTTTGTCCACTTACTTACTTTACTTACTACTTAAACTAGTTAGAAAATCAAATGAACGAGTCATTTTTGAAAAGAAAGTGTAAAAATTGTCAGTTGCTAAAAAATAGGTTCATTAAAACTGAACACTAACTAACAACTTTCTTTCTTGATTTTCTAGCATTTTAGTTTGCTATGATTTTAGTATGAAATCAAAACAACCACTCACAAAAAATAAAATTTTGATAAAAATAATGTAACCAAAAGTTACAAACAAAAATCTTGATGAGTAAATATCTTTAGTAAATATCTTTTATATTTTACTCAATACATTCTACATCTTTTTGTAGAGGTTATTTATTATAGTTCAATCTGTTTGCCAAGCCGAAATAATTAGACTATTTTTTGGAATTATTTTTCTAATTTACTACATAAATGGTTTTATTGAGTAAATAAAGGTATTTTTTTAAAGAAAAAACATTTTTTTTAATTTTTTAGATTCTACTTTTGTAGTTAGTTTCTTTTCAAAATGATAAGGTACTTTTTTCATTATGAAAATTAGATAGAATAAGTAGTTGGACAAAATAAAAACGACTTGAACTTATTGGTAAATGATTTTTATGATCTATATGATGAATGAAGATAAAT
>PFKD01000384.1 GCA_002784125.1 Flexibacter sp. CG_4_10_14_3_um_filter_32_15 | reverse complement strand
TTTTCCATAAAGTAGGGTTTGCAAACCCTACTTTATGGAAAAAAGACATTTATACAGAATAAAATTTGGCAAATATCTACCTTTTTTAAATGTCACTCATGTTGAAGTAAAATCAATCATGTTAAAATAATATGTTAAAAAATTATCGTCTTACTTTTTGGTTGCGTCTTTGGCTATTTTGGCTTCTTTATTTTGCGCTGCACCGTGCTATTTTTTTTATTTATAATTACTCTATTTTCAATGAATATCCATTTTTAGAGCAAATACAAGCTTTTTGGGAAGCTATTCATTTAGATTTTTCTACGGCAGGATATTTAATTGTCGTTCCAACCCTTCTATTAGTTGGTTATATTTTTTCTGTTAATTTTGTTCATAAATTTAATTATCTATTAATTCTTTTAGTAGGAATAAGTAGTGTTACAGATACATTACTCTATCACGAATGGGGAACTAAACTCAATGCTTACGCACTTTCATTTTTGTTGTATCCTACGCAAATGATGGCATCTATTACTATTTCACAGATAGTACTTGCTATTATTTTGGAAGTTAGTCTGATTAGTTTTGGTATTTTTTTGTATAGATTTATTTTAAAACTTGGAGTATACGATTCAAAAGAATTTGAGAAATTTAATTTTAATCAAAATATCATTTATCCACTAGGTTATGGAGTAGTTAGTGCTTTTTTGATGGTACTTACTTTTTTGGCTATTCGTGGAGGTGTGGGAGTTGCTCCTATTAATCAAAGTGCAGCTTATTATTCTGCTCATGCGCCTCTCAATCATTTGGCTACCAATACTTCTTGGAATTTATTATTTAATATTTTAGCAACAAATAAAGCCAGTAAACAAGGAGAAATTAAATTTTTTGATAAAAAAACTGCCCACCAAAATATACAAGAAGTCTATAAATCAAATCCGAAAGAACAAGAAAAAATACTTCGTTATACTCGTCCGAATGTCGTCTTGGTGATTTTGGAAAGTTATACTTCTGATGTCATTGAAACGTTGGGAGGAGAAAAAGGTGTCGCTCCTAATTTTTCAAAAATGACGAAAGAGGGTTTGTTATTTGATAATATTTATTCCACAGGCGACCGAACAGACAAAGGAGTAGTAGGGATTTTGAGTGGATATCCTGCTCAAATGAATTCTTCTATCATCAAAGAACCAAATAAATTTGAAAAACTTCCTACTTTACCATCCATTTTTAAGGACAAAGGATATTCTACGTCAGTTTACTATGGAGGGGAGGCTGAATTCGCAAATTTTAAGGCGTATTGGCATCACGCAAATTTTGATAAAATTATTGACCAAAATGAGTTTGAAGAAAAAGATAAAAATTCTAAATGGGGCGCACACGACCATGTTGTTTTTGAAAAAGTAATTCAAGATTTGAATCAACAAAAAGCTCCTTTTTTTACAACTGTCTTGACTTTAAGTTGTCATGAACCTTTCGAAACACCTATCAAAACGCCTTACGACCACATTGCCAAAACAGAAACTAACAAAAATAAGAAAGAAGCAAATTTGTTTAGAAAAGCTGCCTATTATACCGATTGGAGCATAAATAAATTTATGGAAGAAGCTAAAAAACAATCTTGGTACGACCAAACACTATTTATTTTTGTGGCTGACCACGGACACAGACTTCCAAGATTATACAAAGACAGTCATCAAACTGAAAAATATAGAATTCCCTTACTCTTTTATGGAAATGCTCTTTCAAAAGAATTTTTAGAAAACAATGATAATAAAATAAGTCAAATAGGTTCTCAAACGGATATCGCAACAACTCTTTTAGGGCAATTAGGAATGGATAACTCTAAGTTTGAATGGGGGAAAGACTTATTAAATCCCTCTTCTAAGCAGTTTGCTTTTTATTGTTATGATGAAGGAATGACTTGGATTACTCCTAATGGCTCATTACGTTATGTAGAAGCCACAAAAGCAACACAAGTAATAACCAAAGCAGAAGAAGGGCAAAAAAATAATTTTTTAAATGAATTACCTTTTGCTAAAAGTTATTTACAACTTCTTTTAGAAGATTATGCGAGGAAATAAATATCCATTTGCCAATCTAAAAAAATATCTAAAAAAATAATGCTAAATATCCTTTCTCAAATGTTTTAAAAATCCGTACCTTTATGAGCTATGAAGAAACCGTATTTAGTTGGCATTACAGGTGGAAGTGGTTCTGGGAAAACCTACTTTTTGAATCGCTTATTAAAAAGCATCAATCCAAATGATGTATGCTTGATTTCGCAAGATAATTATTATCGCCCTAGAGAAGAACAACCGATTGATGAAAATGGGGTGTCTAATTTTGATACGCCTGAGTCTATTGATCATCAACAGTTTAGTAAAGATATTGCAGAGCTTTGTGCAGGTAAAACTGTTTATAAAGAGGAATATACCTTCAATAATCCAGACATAATACCCAAGCAATTAGTATTCGAACCCAAAACGATTATTATTGTTGAAGGTCTTTTTGTGTTTTATCATAGAGATATTTCTGATTTATTGGATTTGAAATTGTTTGTTGAAGCAACTGACCCTGTAAAGATAAAAAGACGAATTATGAGAGATAATAAAGAACGTGGGTATGATTTGGAAGACGTTCTTTATAGGTATGTCATGCACGTTTCGCCAGCGTATGAGCGTTATGTTCGTCCTTACAAAGAAAATACAGATATTATTGTTCCTAACAATAATACTTGCGATATTGCACTTGAAGTAGTGATTAACCATCTCAAAAAGAAATTACACATTCCTTCTAATTCTCAATCTACTATCCAAAAAAAATCTCAGATTAAGTAAAATAATTTTAAAATTATATAAATCAAATGGCAGATAAATTTGCAGTTATCGGACTTGGACATTTTGGCTATGCAGTAGCACGAAATCTAGCAGCAAGAGGCGCAGAAGTTCTTGCCATTGATAGAGATATCGAACGAGTAGAATCTATAAAAGACGATGTCGCTTATGCCGTGGCACTTGATGCAACAGATATAAAAGCTCTTAGCTCACAAAATATAGCTGATATGGATGCTGTTTTGGTAGCCATCGGAGAAAATATAGAAGGGCTTCTGCTCACAACGGTTCAGCTTTTGGAGCTTAAAGTAAAACGAATTATTGCTCGTGCTATGGCAGACCAGCAGCGTTTGATTTTGGAAAAATTAGGTGTAAAAGAAATATTATCTCCTGAAGATGAAGTCGGAAAACTCGTTGCAGAAAAATTATTAAATCCAAATATGAAGGCTTTTTTGCCTTTACCTGATAATTTTTCGATTGTAGAAATACAAGCTCCTAGAAGAATCGTAAATAGAAAAGTTGAACAAATTCGTTTTACAGATAATTATGCCTTAGATCTTATTACAATAAAAAGGGTGTATGAAGAATACCACGACGGAAGAAAATTTTTTGCCGAACATTTGATTAATAGACCAACAAATGACATTGCAATAGAACAATCTGACGTTTTGATTGTTCTAGGTAAATCAAATGATGTAGAAAAATTTGTAGAACTAAACAGGTAGTCAGTTACCAGTAAGTAGTAATCAGTTACCAGTTAAAATAAAGTTAGAAGTTAGATTTAAGAAGTTAGAAACTAATTCCTAATTTCATTTGCACTTACTAATTCTTAATCTCCAATCCCTAATTCCTAAAATGAAATTATTCCTTCCTCTCCTTATTCTTGCTATTTTATTACAAAGTTGCGACGCTTTCACAGATAAAAGAGCTGTTACAAAAGAAGAATTTTATGAAATGAAAGACAATGTAACAATTACAAAAGTTACCGAAGGACAAATACTAGAAAATGCAACACCAAAGGCACAAAAAATTTATAAAAAAATAAGTGCAAATAGAGATGAAGTGATTACTTTTCTAGAAAATACAGAAGGAAATAATAAAATTGAAACTCAAAAAAAACTTTCTCAAATTTTAGAATTAGATAGCACAGAAATAGACATTATAGAAAAAATAGCTTATTACAAAGACATTTCAAAAATAGAATACGATAAGGAAAAACAGATTTTTGAAGCCTATCAAACTATCAGAGACACGACACTCTACCAAGAAAACCTACAAATTCTTCACGGAAAAGAAAAAATACTTTATAATTATCCACGTTTTAATTCTATAGAAAATAAATTTGAAGGAATATGGAGTATTGTATTAAGTCAAAAAGCAATTATTCGTTCTTTTAAAAAGAAAAAATAATTCGATGTCGCTCGTGGGAACACGAGCAACGGAAAAATAAAATCTTATTTATAGGAAAATATAACCATTGCTTGTGTCCCCACAAGCAATACCAAAAAAAACAAGCTATAAAAACTGAAAAGTTACTAAGCTAAAACACTCACAAAGAAAAAGTTAAACTCTTTCATAATCCGTTGCTTGTGTCTCCACGAGCGACATAAAAACCAAGCTATGAAAACTAACAATTCAGATATAAAAAATTCAGACATTAAACTAGACACTATCGAAGAAGCAATAGCTGACCTAAAGGCTGGCAAATTCGTAATTGTAGTAGATGATGAAGATAGAGAAAATGAAGGTGATTTTATTTGTGCTGCCGAATGTATCACGCCTGAAATGGTCAATTTTGTCCTAAAAGAAGCTCGTGGAGTGCTTTGTATGTCACTTACACAAGAGCGTTGTGATGAGCTTGGAATTAATTTGATGGTCGGAAAAAATACTGATCCAAAACAAACTGCTTTTACAGTTACAGTTGATTTATTAGGACACGGTTGTACAACAGGTGTTTCTGCACATGACAGAGCAGCAACTATAAAAGCTATCGCAGACCCAACCATGAAACCCGAAGATTTTGGCAGACCAGGGCACATTAATCCACTTAAAGCTAGAGAAGGTGGTGTTTTGCGTCGTGCAGGACATACAGAAGCTGCTGTGGATTTAGCAAAATTAGCAGGTTTTAAGCCAATTGGTGTTTTGATTGAAGTGATGGATGATGATGGTTCAATGGCTAGACTTCCAAAACTTAGAGAAGTAGCTGATAAATTTGATATGAAACTTATCACTATCAAAGATTTGATTGAGTACCGTCTTGCACATGATTCACTCATTGATAAAGAAGTTGATGTAAAAATGCCTACTAAATGGGGAGATTTTCAACTTCACGCCTACACCCAAAAAGATACAGGCGATACACACTTGGCACTCGTAAAAGGAGAATGGGAAAAAAATGACCCTGTTTTGGTTCGTGTTCACTCTTCATGTGTAACTGGCGATATCTTAGGTTCTTTGCGTTGCGATTGTGGCGACCAGCTCCAACAAGCGATGAAATTTGTTGAGCAGGAAGGCAAAGGAGTTGTTTTGTATATGAACCAAGAAGGAAGAGGAATCGGACTTGTAAACAAACTCAAAGCTTATAAATTACAAGAACAAGGTTATGATACCGTAGAAGCAAATGAGAAACTAGGCTTCAAAATGGATGCTAGAGATTATGGTGTAGGAGCGCAAATTTTGAGAGATTTGGGAGTAAGTAAAATAAAACTTATTTCTAATAATCCTAAAAAACGTGTCGGTCTTATCGGTTATGGCTTAGAAATCGTAGAAAATGTAGCCATCGAAATAAAAGCAAATCCTCACAATGAAAAATATCTTACTACAAAAAGAGATAAAATGGGACACACGATTTTGAAGGGGAAGTAATTGACTCAATTACGAATTACGACCTGCTAAAGCAGCGAAGCTAATTAAAAATTACGATGATTAAATATTTGCTACTGATTTTCATAATTACACTTTTATCATCTTGTGGAATTTATAAATATGAATACCAAAGTGAAAATCGAATTATAGTTTCTAAAAAAAATAATTCAATTGACTTAGTTTATATATATGTAGTAGAAAACTTGGAAGGTAGAAGAAAAATGTTTGATACTAGAAAATTAGTAGCTAAATCTAAAATTAGAGATGAAAAATATTCTAAGACATTTTCTTTAGAAGATTTTAGTCTTGAATATTTTAAATGTATAGAAGGTTGTTCTTTTTATTTTGAGAAAGAAAAAACGTACTGGATTACTATTTTGCCTAAAGGAGATAGAAATCAACCTCCTATAATTATTGAAATAACAGAAAATTGGAATTAGTAAAGATTTATTTGTGAATCATAAAAATACAACTATCTTTGAATACAAACATATAATTACGAAATATTGTTGAAGAGAATAAATCTCGGTCGTAATTCGTAATTTTTAATTCGTAATTAAAATATGCAACTCCTAAAAACCACTCGTACAAATTTCTTAAATCTATTGAATGAATTTTCATTAGAACAAATCAATCAAATTCCTCAAGGATTTTCTAATAATCTAATTTGGAATTTTGGGCATCTTGTCGTTACACAGCAACTTTTGTGTTACAAACTTTCTGGAAATAAAATGTACAGTAGCGATGAAATCCTTAATAAATACAGAAAAGGTACAAAACCAGAAGCTCATGCAACTCAAGCAGAAGTAGATGAACTCAAAAAATTAGCTTTTGATTTGGTTGATAAATTTGAAAAGGATTATACAGAAAATAAAGCTATGTTTGAGGCTTATACAGAATATCCAACAAGTTATAATTATACTTTGAAGAATATTGAAGATGCAATACATTTTAATAATACACATGAAGGTGTGCATTATGGTTATGCGTTGGCTTTGAGGAAGGCTATCGTTTAATTAATTAAAATCAAACTACCTTTCATTTTATAACGATTAATCTTTAATCAAGGTAGTTTGATCTAAATTATATAAAGAATGAAGTTGTTTAAGAATAGAAATTTAATTGCAGGGCAACGTAACCTTTGTAGATAATTTGGAAAATAATATAATATAATTGGCTTCGTCGACTTTCAGTTCTACAAAGATCACGCTACCCTGTGGCTAAAAACCAGTAATTTGAATTCTTAAACAACTTCAATAAAAAAACTAAGAAAACTGCTCTATCAGAAAATGATACAAAAGTCTTACACCTGTTCCTGTTCCATTTTTTCCTCTATAACTAGAAGGTTTCATAAGGTAAGCAGGAGCAGCAATATCCATGTGAATCCAATCAAAGTCCACGAAATGCTCTAAAAATTTTCCTGCAATGATTGCACCTGCTAAACTACCACCTACATTTTTTATATCTGCTACATCAGATTTCAAATGATCTTTGTATTCATCCCACAATGGAAATTCTACTAAACGCTCATACGTTTCTTTTCCACTTTTTTCTAAAGCTCTTTTGAGTAATTCATCAGCATTTCCCATAAAAACAGTTCCTTCTTCCCCTATCGCACGAACAGCATTTCCTGTAAGCGTTGCCAAATCAATCACTAATTCAGGAGCTAATTCTTTGGCATAATCTAAAGCATCAGCCATAATTAGTCTTCCTTCTCCATCTGTATTTGTGATTTCTACAGTTGCACCACTTCGCATCGTAATAACATCGCCTGGTACTAAGCCTTTATTACTAATTGAATTATCTGTAATAGGCAAGAGTCCGATTACGTATAAAGGAATATTATTTTTGGCAAGGGCATAAATAAGTCCGACAACACTTGCAGAACCTCCCATATCCGATTTCATAATTTCTAAAGCAGCCGTTGTCATTTTAATATTTGAGCCACCAATATCAAAAGTAACTCCTTTTCCTACCAAAACAATAGGTGTATCATTGGTCGCATCTTTTGGAGAATAAGTCAGTTTGGCAAAAATAGCATCTTCATGACTAGCTTGTGAAACACCCAAAAGCCCACCCATTCTTTCGGCTTCTATGCGTTCTTTATTCCAAATTTCAGTTTCAAAACCTGCTTCTTTTCCTAATTCTTCTATTTTTTGTCCGTATAAAGATGGTTTTTTGAAGTTTGGTGGGTCGTTTACCAAATCTCTCGTCAGCCAAACAGCATCACAAAGAGTAGTCAGTTTTTCTAGTTCTTCTTGTCCGATTTGTTCGGTTTCATTTGAAAAAACAACTTCTACTTGCAAAGTATCTCTAAAATAATTTTCTGAATCTCCTTTTTTCTCATAGCTATAACTACCCAAATTTAATCCTTCTAAAAAACAAAGAACACTTTCTTTACTCAAAATAGCATCTGCAAAAACTTGTAATTTATTGAGAGAATGTTTTTTGATAAGTTTTGCTACTACATCACCTTGATTACGCATTTTTTCTTTATGCACATAATTCTCCTGTGTTGGAGCAAGATAAGGAACAGCAAAAACAACTTGATTATCTAAAAAAATAGAAGTTGGAGTTTGTTCCTTTTCAAAATAATGAACCAAAGAAGAAACAGGAAAATTGTCAGAAAAAGTAGAGGGAAGGTTATCAAAATTTTCGCCGAGCAAATAAATACAAGGAATTGATTCTGAAAGATGCTCACGAACAGTAAAGAAAATTTGCATAAAAAAGGAGAAATAAAAAATGTGTGTTTAATGTGTGTTTATAGACTATTCACGTTTCGCTGAAATC
>PFKD01000140.1 GCA_002784125.1 Flexibacter sp. CG_4_10_14_3_um_filter_32_15 | reverse complement strand
TTTAATTATCAGAGTAAATTCAATTTACAAAGTTAAAAACTAGCTTGATTTGCTTTAAACGAGTACAATTTTTTTTTCGTGCGTTTACCCTATCGCCTTTAAAAATGAATGAGTGAAATTTTAGTATATTGGAACTTCAAATACAGGGCTACAAGCCGAATACATATTGCTCACTCGGCAAAGCCAAGCGAGAGCGATTTTAACCAAAAAAAATAGAGTTTCAAAAATGAAGCTCTATTTTTTTTGTGTCTAGCTATTTTATTTTTCATCAAAAAAAACTAAATTGCTACGTACAAACGCAATAATGTAAATGCGTTTGTGTGGTTACAAATAAAATTAGTTACTTATCTATCTAAAACTATGGCTAAAATCATTGCCTTTACAAATCAAGCTGGAGGTGTAGGCAAAAGTACGAGTGTAGTAAATATTGCTGCCTTCTTATCAAAAAAGTATAAAGTATTGGTCGTAGATGCCGACGGACAACAAACGGCTACTATGAATTTGGGCATCAATCCGTATCAGTTAGACTATTCGCTTTATCATTCTTTGGTACAACCTGAAAAATATCCATTCAAAAAAGTAGTTGTTCAGACAGAATATGGAGTAGATTTACTTCCTGCTACCGAAGATTTGTATATGATCGAATTGGATTTGGCAAGTGCAATAGGTAGAGAAGCCAGACTAAAAAAGTTACTCAAAGTAGCTAGTTTGAGTTACGATTATATTTTGATAGATATGCCTCCTAGTTTGGGTTTGATGCAAATCAATGGACTCAATGCAGCCGATGAAGTAGTCATTGTGTGTCAGTCGCAGCCAAAAAGTGCAAACGGTTTGGGAATGTTACTCTCTAGTATTGAGCGTGTGCGTGAGCATCTCAATGCCGAATTAGAAATAAAAGGAGTTTTGATTACACTTTATGAAAAAAATACTCGTGTAGCAAACAAAACCATTGAGCGCATCACAAGTCATGAAGCCGTCAAAGATAGAATTTTTAAAACGTTTATTCGTAAAAATGTAACTCTAGCCGAAGCAGGTCATAGACAAGAAATAGAAACCGACAAAGGCATTGCTATTTTGGGAGAACCTATTTTGTTTTTTGATGAAGAAGGAAAATCAAACGGCTATCAAGATTATGAAGCACTTACAAAAGAATTTATTAGCTAACTTTTACACAATTTCACAAAAACACAAAAGTATAATTACGTTTTTGTGTTTTTATACAAATAAATACTAAAATATTATGTCAGATAAAAAAACAACCTCAAAAACCCCAAAACAAAGTTCTGCAACAGATAGGTTATTTTCTTCTACTCAAAATAAAGAAAGCAAAGCAGACCAAAGTCAAGAAACAGAATCTACTGAAATGGTTCGTAAAAATTTTTATATTCCATTAGAGTATGGCGACTGGTTAGAAGAATTTTGTTTTACTCTAAAACGAACTTCTGGCTTACGTCTTAGTCAAAGTCAAGTTATTAGCAAACTCATCGAAATACTTCATTACAAAGATTTAGACCTTTCTACCATCAAAGATATTTCAGATTTAGAATACCACTTTTCAAATACAGAAAAGAAAAAGTAATTTTTTTAGATTAAATTATTAACCACACAAACACAATTATATATTTACGTTTGTGTGGTTTTTTATAAAATTTTATTTAGATTTATAACGCAATAGTTTAATTGTGTTTTTATGTTTTAACATCTTCTTGACTTCAAGAAAATGATAAATTATAACATTGAAGACACTTTTTCAAATTTTTACATAAAAACGTAATGCTGTTTTTGTGTTATTGCGTTTAATTTTTATTGACTTTTAATAAACTACGAGAACACTTCTTAAAACGTCAGATAACTTTATATTGGTGTAAAATTATGACACACAAACACAATTATTTATTTGTGTTAATATGTTTTTAATTAAAATTTATAACACAATAATTTAATTGTGTTTTTATGTTTTACCATTTTCGTGGCTTCAACAAAATGATAAATTATAATAGCGAAGGTACTTGTTTAGTTTTTCACAAAAACACAATACTGTTTTTGCGTTTTTGTGTTTGAGTTCTACTACTTATTTTTAGTCGTTAAAACACGTATAAATTTTCATTCTTTTTAAACACACAAACGCAATTAAATCATTATACTTTTGCGTACCATAATTTCAAATTAGCATAGCATAAAAACACAACTGTTTATTTACGTTTTTGCACTAATTTATTATAATATGTCAGCAATTCCCAATGTAAATTAAATTAGCAATAAAACGTCTTTTTAGGGCTTAATAATTTGAAACAAGGGCTTTAAACTCTCTTAAATGTTGATTTTTTTAGCTAAAAAACGCCTAAACTTTCGATTTTAAATCAAAATCGTGTTACATTGGGAATTGCTGATAATATGTAGTTATTACAGATTAGTTTTTCTTGTTAGTTTTGGTAAGTTTCTTATTCTGACTTTCCAAACGTCGTTTTATTTTCTTTACATCTTCAGCAGCAGAAAGTTCTTCAGGATAAATACCACGACGAATTAGAAGCTGTCTAATTTCGTCATTATTGGTAATGTGTTCGTCAGTTATATCATTTTCTCCCTGCAAGTCTTTATTTTTGATATTGATATTTGTAATGCTCATAGCAAATGTTTTACCTTCAATAAGAGCAGTATCTAAATAATCAGCTAAAGGTCTGTTTTGAGGAACTCCCAATTTTTCTTTCATTTGTCCAGTAGAATTACCTCCAAATAATGCTGCATCTCCTTTCGAACGAATACGCCCAAATCCTTTTCCATCAACTCCACGTTCAAAAGCAAGCAAAGAAAGTAGTTTTTCAGAAACTGTCAATTTATCTCTTTTTCGTACTCGTTCGGCTTCTTCTAGTCTTTTCTCAATTAACTCTTGTTTTCTAGTCTGAACGGCAAAATAACTTTGAGCAAAAGCAATTTCTTCTTTGTTTGGATCGCCATTTTGTGCCACCAAGTAACACGCATAACGAGTAAGCGCATAATCTTTCATTTCTCTTTCTGCTCCATTCCCAATAGTGAACATCTTCCTGACCTCAAGAAAATGTAATTCCACGCTCTCAGAGGTGTTTTCGATAGAAACTGCTGCTCGTTTGACAACTTTATGAAAATTCTCCCACTTATCGTAACCAAAAACATTCTGTAAATCTCTAGCAGACCAATATTCTACATTTTCAATTTCTTTGCGAATGCTTTCCAATTTCTCAAAAAGCTCATTTGATTGTTTCATTCTGATTAAGTTTTAGAGTGATAAAAATAACTGTTTCTAATTGATTGTAAGATAATTAATTTGCCACAAAAACACAATTATTTATTTGTGTTTTTGTGTTAAAATTATCGTTTTGTTTATAGACACAATATGATACTCAATACTGATAAAAGTATTTTACATAAAAACATAACTAAATGATTGTGTTTGTGTGTTATAAAAATTATCATTTTCGTAAAGCCACGAAAATGATAATTAAACCATTTTGTTGAGTTCAACAAAATGGTTTTCTATTTCTAAAAAACTAGGGATTGATTAAACACAAATAAATAATTGTGTTTGTATGTTGTGAAAAATTACAACTTGTTGAGTTCAACAGAATGTAATTCTAAGCTCTCAACTATATTTTTGAATTATTGGCTTTATTTAATTTAAACACAAAAACGCAATTATATATTTATGCTTTTGTGTGAATTAATGTGTTCCCTATTTTCTTAAAAATAGAAAAATAATTATCAATCACAACAACTTACAAGTAGAATTGTGTTATTACGTTTTTATTTAATTGTTGAAATATTAATTATTCAGTTGTGTTATTACGATTTAGCTATTTTCAAAAAAGTCTAATCAAAATTTATTAAAACATAAAAACACATTTACGTAATTAAACTTTTAAGTCTATACGTTTCTATTTTACACAAACCCACCTCAAAGCATTTCCAAAACGGTATTTTTGAAATTAAGAGTAGTTTTATTTTTTCTACTTTATAAAATCGGTATGTATTTGTTCTTTTTTTTTGTTTCTATGGATATGAATTTAGGTTGTATTGTAATAGTAAATTTAGGCTAATTGATGTCCTTTTAGGGCGTTCTAGTGGCTGTATATTCTTCTCCTAGAAGGTTATAAAGTTCTGTTTCCCAGTCTTTTACGCTAACAAAAGTGTAATAATACGTTTTCTTTCCGTCCTTTACTTTTGCTGTTCGTTCTATCGTGTAAAGTAATTGTAATACTTCAAAACATTTCTTTTTAGAATACCTCTTTTTTTGATGCTGAAAACGATTGACTGCTTCTACAATTTGCTCGGCAGACAGAACTTGGTCTTTTAGCTCCTCCATGATGCCAATTACTCGTTTGTATTCTTGTACTTGTAGAGATTCAGAAACTCCTAAACGCTGTTTTTTCGCTTTTCGCAGTAGTAGCCAATAGGAAATAAATTTCATTTTTCGTTTTCGCAGGTCATTTGTTTTACGTAACGTCAAGTTTTCGGTATCTACTAAAATCGATTTTAAAGTAGGGATATCTGTAATTCCTTTCGAATTACTCGTTTTGAGTAAATGTAAATAGTGTTTTAAAAGTACTTCGGCTACAATGAGCTGCAAAGGAGTTAGCAAAATAGGTTCTTCTAACGAACTTAAATTTAGTTTTGCTTTTAGTTTTACATCTTGCGTGTATTTTTCTACCGAAACCACGAGTTTTTCAAAATCATTTACAAAGAGATGGACAACTTCCTGCTCTGCTCTGTCTCGCTCTGCTTTTTGGAATTGTTCGTACTGGCTCACACCTTCATTGATTTTTTGTTCATAAAATAAAATCTCTTTTGGATTTTCAAAATAAGGACTTCCTTGTTTGGTTGCATGGTGTGTATATTCTGCAAAAATTTGTTGATAGTTTATTTCAAAACACTCCTTTTTATCATCAAAATAAAGGTATTTAGAGGCATCAGTTCTGAGTGCGTTTAGTTCATATTCGTGGAACTCTCCATCATACTCATTGCCATACTCTTGGTAGAGTTCATTGTGCGAGATTTGATCTTTTGCAGCACGATTAATTGTTTTTTGATAATCATATTCCAATACAAGTGATTCAGACGGCAGAAAATGACTGTAATTTTGGGTTACAATTATATTTTCCACTTCTATTTTATCATAATTTCTCATCCTAGCAATAAACTGACGGTAGGCTATATTATCAAATCCTCCTTGTGTTTTATTGAAATAGATAGCTGTCGTTTTTCTATCTGTTTCGATATTAAAGCCTGTTTCTAGCACTGAAGTAGTGATAATAATTTGTATATCGTCTTTCCAATGAAAAGTAGCTTGTCGTTGAATGCTATCAAAATTTTCTTTTTCAGTAGGTGTCAGTCCTGTCGAAGCCAAGAAATGCACGCCTATTTTTTCTTTCTTCAAAAGGCTTTGTAATGTACGAGCCTGTTCGATAGAATTGAGATGAATAATGGCTCTTTCGTTATTTTTTACTATGCTCTGACACTTTTCAAAAGCAAAAGAAGTCATTTTTTTATCTGTACAAAAAACAAGCGAAGGCAAGGCATATTCTTTTTTATCTTCAGCGACGACTTCAAATTTTTTGATAGTGGCATCTTTCAAATAAAGCTGTGTAGGCGTAGCACTCATGAGTAAATTGGTAGGATTTTTAAGAAGTGTTTCCACTACCTTTCCAATTACTTTGGGTCTAAAAATACTATCACTTGTTATCAAATGTGCTTCATCGATGACAATGACAATTTTTTTATTGTAAAAAGTGGAAAGTACGTGATAGGCATCAGGTAATTTATCAAAATTAGTATAAATAATATCGTGTTTTTCTGCTTTTAGTCGTTCAATGGCTTTTGTAGCTGTGTCTGCTACATAAACGATTTTAGTTATTCCGTTTTTTTGTTCTATTGCCTGTTGTTTTGCGATAGCATTTCTAGGTGCAGCATATAGAACGACGTAGTCTTTTTTATTTAAAAATTGGGTTAAATGATGTTTTACAAAATAAGATTTTCCTATTCCAGTTGGAGCTTGCAAATAAGTAAATTGGTTGTTTTTTAACGACTTTACAAACGAATGATTTTCTACAAGTTGGTTTCCTAAAAAACCTTTGATTTTAATTTGTTCATTTTTTTCTACTCCTCTTTGACTGGCTAAAAATGCTTTTTGGAGGGCATAGAGAGCAGATTTTGTATCTTTTTTACTATCTAATCTAAAATGATAGAATAAATTATTGTGTGTTTTTGTGTTTCTGAGTTGTTTTTGAATCTCAAAAGTAGAATGATTTTTTCCCAAATCATCCAACCCTTTTTCTTTTGAGTTGGGATTTATAATAGAAAAAGTAAATTCTAAGTCTTGATTTTTGGCAGCAAAAAATGCTTTTTTAACGGCAGCATAAAATTGATAATATCTCATTTATTGGCTCTTCCGACTTTTTAGCGATTATATGAATTTGACTATAATTCTCAATCTAAAATTTTGAAAGTTTCTAAACCCATACCCACTCCTTTTGAGGGTCTTAATTTTATTATTAATTCCCTCTACTATTCCGTTAGAACATCTATCTTTAAAGAAATTAATAATATCATTTTTCCAAGAATTAAACGTATTTATAAATCTATTTAGCGCCTTATGATTTATTTTTTGAGCTTCTTCTATCCATTGGTCTAGTAGTTTTTTAGCTTCTTGTTTACTCAAATCAGTATTAAATATATTTTGTAATTCTACTTTCATAAAATAAACTCGTCTAAGCGTTGAACTAAACCTAAATGCTTTAAGTAAAGCTCGTCTTTCTTTATGAGTAAGGTCTTTCCAAGCCTTGTATAAAAGCCATTTTATTTGCTTGAAATGTACGTTTTTATCATCTTTTCGTCGTAACTCTTTACGAATGCTATCTAGCACTTTATTACAATGCTGAAAAAAATGAAAGCGATCTATGACTACATCAGCATTGGGAAATACTTCCTTGGCTGTATTTGAAAATCCCTCCCACATATCACAAGAAAATACTTCTACGCCATTACAAAAGACCTCCCCTTTAGATAAAAAATAGGCTTTTAAATACTCTTTATCACGATATTCTAAAACATCCCAAAGTATATTTTCTCGGATAGCTACTTCTTTGAAGCTGCTATCTTTCAAACACAAATAAAGATATTTTTCCAAACGATGAGTTTGATTTTTTTGCTTAGAAACAAAACTAAAAACTTCTTGAAAGTAACGAGTACAATCTTGACAATAAAATTGACGAGAGGTTAAGTGTAAATAAACCTCTTTGTCTAAAATATTTCGGTCACGAACAATACGTTCCGAAGTAGAAGTCACTTTATTGCACTTTTTCAAGCAATTAGGACAGATAGAATCTGCTAAATTACTTTCTCCATAAATAGTCAAGCGAAGTGGAGAAGACTCTATTTTTGTTACTGAAAAATCTGAAAAACCTAATAAAATTGCTATTGTGTTAGTATCCATAGGAACGCTAAATTAGGAAATTATCGCTAAATTGTCGGAAGGACCAAATCTTTAATTAATTTCATTATAGTTTTTATTTAAAAAGGTCAATAATTGATTTTCTATTCGGTAGAGGTCAAAAACATTCTCTTTATTATCACAAAAATACTACTTTTTTTAAGATGAACACCTTTATACAAACCTTACAAACTGAATTTAAAGAAAATACAAATCCTAAAATTGCTTTAGAATGAAATAGCAAAACAAATAATTTGAGTAGGAGAAAAGATTTTTGGTCAAAACAAGCTATCAAAAATGGGTTAGAAAATGAAAAATTTATTCTTACAAAAGAACTCAAATCAATTTTACTAAATCAAGATTTATCCAACCTAGATAGTGATTTACAAAATAGATTATCAATTTTGTTATCAGATAATTAAACATAAATCCAAAAAATTCCCTTTTTTTATTCATTAAATTTGAGTTTTTTTGTAAGTTGTATAAAATTTTACAAAAATCTCCTTTCAGTATGAATAAATCGCTACGTTTCTCTTCCTTTTTGTCTGTTCAGTTTGTGCCTACACTTTTTGCAGTTCTTTTTTTAGTTTCTACCTCACTTTTTGTATCTTCTTGTAAGCCTACACAACAAACAGGGGATACCACCACAAAAAAAGATTCAACAAATACAGTTAATGAATTTCTTGTTCCGATAGAAGAATCTGAAAATCAATTTAAAAAAGAAATTCCAGAACCAATTTGGAAACCAAAAAAAGGAAGTTATCACGCCTCCCAAACAAAAGAATTTGATTTAATCCATACAAAATTAGACTTAAAACCTGATTGGGAAAGACAATGGGTTTATTCGACGGCTACTCTGACCGTTCAGCCTTATTTTTATGACCAAAACAAAATTGATTTAGATGCAAAAGGATTAGCTATCGAATCCATAAAACTACTAGCAGGAAGTTCGAAAAACGATGTTACAAAGCCTTTGCGTTGGGATTATGATGGAAAATGGCTGACTGTTCGTTTGGATAGAGAATATACAAGAGAAGAAAAAATAACGGTAGAAATAAATTATATCGCCAAACCAAACGAAGCAATTTGGACAAATAGTGTACTTTCAAATATTGAAGAAGAAGGTTTTTTCTTTATCAATCCAGAAGGAAAAACAAAAGGAAAAACAAGACAAATTTGGACACAAGGCGAAACCTCAAATAATTCCATGTGGTTTCCAACTTTTGAAGCTCCAAATTTTAGAGGAACACAAGAAGTTTTTATTACAGTAAACGATTCTTTTCAAACGCTTTCGAATGGAAGACTTGTTTCTTCTCAAAAAAATCAAGACGGAACACGTACCGATTATTGGAAAATGGAAAAACCTCATGCGCCTTACCTGACAATGGTTGCCGTAGGAGAATTTGCTATTATTGAAGACAAATGGAAAAATGTTCCTTTGTATTATTATACCGAAAAGTGGCACGCACCGTATGCAAAAGATGTTTTTGGCAAAACGCCTGAAATGATTGAGTTTTATTCTAATTACTTAGATTATCCTTATCCTTGGGAAAAATACGCACAGATTATTGTTCGTGATTATACTTCGGGAGCAATGGAAAACACGAGTGCATCTGTTTTTATGGAAGGACTTTTAGTGGATAAACGTTCGGTTCAAGACCACGACTGGGAGGGAATTATTTCTCACGAACTTTTTCATCAATGGTTTGGAGATTTAATGACTGCCGAATCTTGGGCAAATCTTTCTTTGAATGAGTCATTTGCAGATTATGGCGAGTACCTTTGGTTAGAACATAGTCAAGGAAAAAAAGAAGCTGATGCAAATATAGCAAACGAAAAAATGAGCTATTTGAGAGAATCTCAAGCCAAAAGAGAACCCATTATTCGTTATTTTTATACAAGCGAAGACGATATGTTTGATTCTCATTCCTACGCAAAAGGTGCAGTAGTTTTGAATATGTTGCGTTATCATATTGGCGATGAAGCCTTCAAAATTACACTTCAAAAGTATGTAAAAGCAAATGCTTTTAAAGCCGTAGAATTAGATAATTTGAGATTGATTGCAGAAGAAGTTACAGGACAGGATTTAAAGTGGTTCTTTAATCAATGGTTTATGGAAGCAGGACACCCAGAACTAAATATTGACCAAAACTATGAAAATGGAACGCTCAAAATGACCATTACTCAAACGCAAGATTTGCGTTATTCTCCTATTTATCGTCTGCTTTTAGAGGTAGATATTTGGGAAAATGGAAAAGCTACACGACATAAAGTTACGCTAGATAAAGATGAACAGATTTTTGAATTTAAGACAGAAGCAAAGCCTGAATTGGTAGTCTTTGACCCTTCTGGTTATCTTTTGGCTCAAAAAAATCAAGACGAAAAAACAGCAGCAGAATGGCGTTTACAAGCAAAAAATTATGAAAATTATAGTCAAAAAATAGCAGCTTTGTATAATTTGGCTGGTTCAGTAGAAAATGACACTACCTTTAATTTATTAATGGAAGTAGCGACAACTGATAAATTTGCGCCGTACAGAACACAGGCTATTCGCTCGCTAGGAGAATATAATCTTGCAAACTTGGAAAACCCAGAAGGCGAAAATACTGAGAAAAAGATTACAGAAATCGTAACTTTGCTCAAAGAAATGGCTCTTAATGATACAGATAATCTAACTCGTGCGTCTGCCATTGATATTATTTCACAGTATGGTCCTTTTCCAAAATTGTGGGAACAAACGCTAAAAGATTCTTCTTATTTTGTAATCAGTAATACGATTTACTCGCTTATAAATGTTTATGGTGCAGAAGCTTTAGACAAAGTTGAGCCTTTTGAAGATATCGAAGAGCGTCATGTCGTTTATGCGTTGGGAGAGTATTATTCTGTTTATGGGATTGAAAATAAATACGATTGGTTTGAGAAAAATTTGAATAGAATTTCAGGTTCAGAAATGAGTTATTTCTTAAATCATTTTACGCAATATCTTATCAATCAACCTAAAGAAACTCAGAAAAAAGGAATTGAGTATTTAGTCTATCAAGCCAAAACAAATTCATTTGTTCAAACTCGTAAAGATGCCTATCAGTCGCTTACAGTTCTGAAAAATGCGTTTGAAGAAGAGCTAAAATTAGAATTAGAAATCGAACAAAAATTAGATACAATTCGAAACGAAGAAAAAGACCGAAGAGTAGCCGAATTTCAACAAGCATTAGGCTTTTAACAGTTATTAGTGAACAGTAATCAGTTACCAGTTAATTTCATTTGAAATTCTCTTTAAACTCTCTTAACTCTGTGGTTCAAAAAAGTATTCTCATAGGGTAAACGCACGAAAAAAAAATGTACTCGTTTAAAGCAAATCAAGCTAGTTTTTAACTTTGCAAATTGAATTTACTCTGATAGTTAAA